>JAJZQK010000032.1 GCA_021847625.1 Chloroflexota bacterium | reverse complement strand
CGATCGTCCTCTGGCAGAGCGCCATTACGCGGTGCACAAGGGGAAGTTCTTCTACGAGGACCTTGTTAACTACATCACGTCGAGCCCGGTTGCCGTTGCCGTGGTGGAGGGTCCGGATGCCATCAAAGTCGTGCGGACGATGGTTGGCGCCACGCGGCCTGGTGAAGCCGCTCCCGGCTCGATTCGTGGCGATCTTGGTGTGACGGGCCTTCGAAACCTCATCCATGCCTCCGATGCCCCTGAGACGGCGGAGGCGGAGACGAGCCTCTACTTTAGCCCCGCCGAAATCCTCTCATACCAGCGCGACGTCGACAAATGGATCTACGAGGAGGGCTCCTAGCCCTCCACCCTGCTACCCTGATTTCCGTCGTGTGAGGGAGCCACCGCTTTGGGCTCCCAAAGGCGGAGAGCACGCCAGAACCATCGGCTTGCGCTTTCGTCACGAGGCGGTGCCGTCTCGGTACGCCGTCAAGTAGACCGCGTCGACGACGGCGCCGGGTCGAGCAAGGGAAGTCTGCTCGAGCGGAAGGACCCGGCAACCGCGGCCGAGCGCTTGACAAATAAGGCCGATGCGCTATTCTATGGCCAGCCAAGGAGGTGCACGATGATCTACGAGTTGCGAATATACGATACTCTGCCGGGACGGCTACCGAATTTGCACAAGCGGTTTGCCGAGCACACTCTGTCCCTGTTCGAGAAACACGGGCTCAAGTCGATCGGCTACTGGGAAGAGGCCGTTGGCCAGAACAATCGCCTGGTCTATCTGCTGGCGTTCGAGAACTTGCAGCAACGAGAAGAGGCCTGGCAGGCGTTCCGTAGTGATCCCGAGTGGCAGGCAGCCCAGGCGGAGTCCGAAAAGGATGGGCAGATAGTCAGCCTCGTGACCAACCGGATCCTACGCCCGACCGCGTACTCGCCGATGAAGTAGGGCCCCGTTTGGCGCGGGGAACATACGTCCTGGTTCTTTACCTAGCCGAGGCGACTGAGATAACGGTGGGTCGCCTCGGCCGTTTCACGTTCACAGCCGGCTACTACGCCTACGTAGGCAGCGCGCTGGGAGGCCTGGAGGTGCGAGTCAACCGCCATCTCCGTGCCGGCAAGTGCCTGCACTGGCACATCGACTACCTGACCGCCGTGGCGCCGGTAGTCGGCGTATACGTGCAGGAAGGCGCCGGGAGACGGGAGTGCCTGGTCGCTCAGACGCTGTCTTCTCAGCCGGGGGCGCGGCTGCCCGTGCGCGGCTTCGGCTCTTCCGATTGCCGCTGCCCCGCTCACCTGGTCTGGTTCGGCGGCGAGCCGGCCGTGGGCAGCGGGTTGCCGGCGTTCCGGAGATGGCAGGGTCCGGTGCCCCACCGGGCCCTGCCCGTGGCGAGCAGATTAGCGGGTGGCACAAGGCCTGCGATTAGGATGGGCGATGACCTGTCTGGGCGGGGCCCTTGACAAGCCGAGGGTTTGTACCTATAATACGGTACGGGGGTGGGGTATAGGTGAGTCTTTACCCTGCACCCCGGGAAGGGAGAGCCGGCATGGCCGATGCCATCGACGGCAGGGTTGTTCTTAGGGAAGGGATGGCCTTCGACGCCACTCCGAGCTCCGGGCACACCATCCGGATGGATGCGGCCCCGAGCGTGGGCGGTCAAGACCAGGGCGCCCGGCCGATGGAGCTTCTGCTCCTGGGCCTGGGTGGTTGCACGGGCATGGACGTTATCTCTATACTCCGCAAGATGCGGCAGGCGGTGACGGGGTATGAGATCCTCCTGCACGCCGAGCGGGCGGAGGAGCATCCGCGGATCTTCACCAAGATCGTCGTGGAGCACGTGGTCCGCGGGCGTGACATGAGCGAGAGTGCCGTGCGCAAGGCCGTCAGCCTATCGGCGAAGAGGTACTGCTCCGCGAGCGCTATGCTGTCGAAGGCGGCGGTAGTGGAGCACCGGATTCGGTTGGTAGCCGAGGATGCGCTCCTGGCGGTCCCCGAGTCCGAGCGCCAGCCGTGAACCAAGGAACGCCCGACGCCTGAGATATGGGTTCTGGATCTAGCCTGCTGCGTTTGAGGTCTCTCCCTTGCAAATACGCCTGGAGAGTCAGATGATCACGGTTAACAAGAAATACTGCCCCCAGAATCACCCCTGCCCTACGGTGCGCGTCTGCCCGACGGGGGCCCTACAGCAGGTGTCGTTCCTGGCGCCGACGATCGATCAGGAGAAATGCATCGAGTGCGGGCGGTGCGCCGCGTCGTGCCGGGTGTTCCAGGAGACGTAATCCCATACGAACGGAGTCTTAGCATTGGAGTCTACAGCGACGACGGAAACGCAAGAAGAAACGATCGAAGAGCGCTTGCGGCGCCTGAAGGATACGCTGTCGGATCTGGACTACGAGCGGCGGGCGACGTTGGGCCAGACCGGCGTCCACATCGGCGCTAAGGAAGTGGCGAAGCTACGAGCCTCCTGGCGTCGGGACGAGGAGCGGCTGCTGGCTGAGATCGAGGCGCTCACGGCTCAACTGGCCGCGTCGGAGGGTGGCAACGATGGGGGATGACCTGGCAAGGATTCACCAGCTGGAACAGGAGCTCGCCGAACTGAAACGCCGGATGCCTGCTCATTCGGTGCCACCGTCGATGGTAATGCGTCTGGAGGAAATCGAGGGCGAGCTGGCAGAACTGCGGCGGTCGACGGAGGCCAGCTGATGCCCAAGGCTGTCATCAATCCGGAAGCGTGCACGCCCGAGAAGTGCGCTGCCGGCCGCTGTCAGGCACGTAAGGTCTGCCCGACAAAGGCCATCTATCAGGTGGAGCCGTTCGAGGTGCCAGCGACCGACGCCGGGCGCTGCCATGGCTGCTCCAAGTGCGTCGCCGACTGCCCGGCCAAGGCGATCAGCCTCTGCTAATCAGCGGTTAGTCGGCTTTGGCTGGGCAGCCGTTCGACACCGTCGCTACAAGGACGGCGTCTCCCGTCACCGCGGCGGCGTGGAAGGCTCTGCGCAGCGACTCGAATACCTGTTCCTCGTCGCCACGCAAGAGCGTGCTCATGCTGCCGACCTCATAGTCGACCTGCGTCTGGTCGAGCTCGTGGACGACGGCCTCCAGCGTCGGCGTTATCCTTGCCTGCCGTAGCGGATAGAGCGAGAACTGACAGCTGATCTCTCCCGGCGATTGCCTTTTCATTGCTCACTTCTCCCGATGTCGCTGTGTCGCCCGGCGTCTCCGGGCCCATCAATCATACCACGCCCCTGGCCGCCTCTCAGACCGTATCTAAGCGTGCGCTGCATCATTGTCACTCCGACTGGCGGCGCGTGCGCCAGATGGGCTTGCTGCCTCAACCTGCATAGACTAGAATACGGCTGTCGGGCCGTCCAGGCGGGCCGACAGAGGCAAGTGAGGATAGCTACAGGAGGGTTTAGCCATGCGCGTTGCCATGTGGTACGGTGGCGAAGATATCCGTGTCGAAGACCTGCCCGAGCCAGTACTTAAGGAGCACGACGTGAAGGTCCGGGTCGTGGCAAGCGCGGTCTGCGGCACTGACGTGCACTCCATCGAAGGGAAATTTCCCCTGACGGTGCCCCCTCGCGTTCTCGGGCACGAGTTTAGCGGCGTTGTGGCCGAGGTAGGTTCGGCCGTGAAGAAGGTGGCGTTGGGAGACAGGGTCGCCGTCGAGCCGGGCGCTGTTTGCAACAGCTGCTGGTTCTGCCGCAACGGCATGGAGCATCTCTGCCTGGCGCGGGAGATGTCGCCGGGGGCCTTCTCGGAGTACGCGGTGGTCCCCGAGCGTCTGCTCTGGAAGATCCCGGACTCGCTGTCGCTCGAGGCGGCGGCGCTGGCCGAGCCGGTCGCCTGCGCCGTGCACGCCATTGATCTGGCCCAGTTGCGGTCGGGTTCCGCTGTCGCCATCATCGGCGGTGGGGGGATTGGCTTGTCACTAATGCAGCTGAGCCAACACTCCGGCGCGGCCATTACGATCGTCTCCGAACCCGACGCCGGCCGACGCGAGCTCGCCAAGAAGCTGGGCGCGGACGTCGTGATCGACCCGCGGAAGGAAGACCCTGTCGAAGCCGTGCGGAAGGCTACCGGCGGGCTTGGCGCGGACGTCGTCTTCGAGGCTGTCGGCCTGCCGGCCACCTCGGAGCAGAGCGTCCAGCTGGCGGCGAAGGGCGCGCACGTCGTTCTGGTCGGCGTGAACCCGCCGGGCGCGGAGATCCGCCTCCAGCCGTACGATCTGTTTGCGAGGGAGCTGACGATCTCGGCGGTCTACATGCGACCGTACACCTTTGGCCGTGCCCTGAGATGGCTCGCTAAACTGGACATGACGGCGATCCTAGGGCCCGAATTCCGGCTTGAGAAGACGCTTGATGCCATCCATGCCCTGCGCGACAAAGAGGGCATCAAGCCGCTCGTGAGGCCGTAAGTCAGGCTCTTGCGCTAGAAGCGGTCGCGATGAACGAACCGTTCTTCGTACCTCGTACGTGGGCTGGGCGGCGAGGCCGGATGGCCGACGGGAACCAGGCACAGCGGCCGGATTTCGTCGGGAAGGCCCAGGGCCGCGCGCACCTTCTGCTCTCGTTCCTGGCGTGGATAGAGGGCAACCCAGACGCCGCCCAGTCCCATCGCGGCCGCCTGAATTAGTAAGTTCTCCGTGGCGGCGCTCGCATCCTCTACCCAGTGGATGGAGCGCCGCTCGTCCCCACACATGACGAACACGACCGGCGCGTCGGCGGCCATCGTCGACCACTGATGCGTCTGCGAAAGCTGCTTGCGCAGCGCGGGATCGGTTACGACGATAAACTCCCACGGTCGGGAATCGTTCGCCGAGGGGGCGGACATGGCGGCCTCCAGCAGCGTGTGTACCTCTTCATCGGTCAGTGCCTGTGATGTGTAGCGGCGAACGCTTCTTCGCTTGGCAATCGCTTCCAGTACCATCCTGCGAACTACCCTCCTTGTCTCCTGTTCAGATAGAAGTATAGCATTTGCCTTCTGTCCGCTGCATGTCCCGGGACGAGATAGCCCTCGCGACAATGGTTCTGGCGGCATGGGGGAGAGGCGAACGTCTCTCCCCGCCTCCACGGATGGTCGGCGGAGAAGGATGGTTAGACAGGGCAACTGTCCGCGTGATGGGGCGGATGACCCCGTGGCCCTGTTTGCCTGCTGCGGTCCCGGCCGCTACTGACCCGGCGAGATGATGTAGGCAATGCCCCCGGAACGCAGCCATACCTTCTCGAGCTGGTCGGCCCGCAGGACGCGGCGCACGCTGTCGACCCCCGGCGCGGCGGGATCGTTCACGATCACCTTGCCACCCTCGGCAAAGCCACGCACGAGGATTATGTGACCGCTGGTCGACGCGAGCGGCGCGCCGGCCAGCTCGCCGGGCTGGTACTTGATGCTAAGGATAACCGGGTGGCCGGCGGCAATCTCGTTCTTCACCTGATCTAGGCTGTACAGCCTGGCTACGTAGGCGTCGAACCCGAGTTGCCCGGCGTACGCCGTGTTCAGAGGCCAGTTGCCGTAGATGCCCGTCGTGGTGTCGCGCACGCCACCGTAGAGCTGGGGCAGGGTCACATTGGCGCCCCAGTAGCGCAGAATCATGGTGAGCGAGGTGGGGCTGCATATCTCCCAGGCTACCGACGGGTCCTGAATGGCCTGCGATTCCCTCGGCACCTCCAGATCACGGAGCCAGCCATCGGCTACTGTCACCGGCGGTCCGGACGGCGCCTGCCGGGTGTCGGCAGTGGCGACCGTCACGCTGCGCAGCGTTGGCGTCTGGCCGGTGTCGGTGGTGGTAAGGGTGCCCCTCGCTTGCCAGACCTGTGCCGGCCGGTTGAGAACGAGCGTATCGACGTTGACACTGCCTAGACTGTTGCTCTGCCCTTTGACGCTGGCTCCCTGGCCGTTGCGCCAGACGCCCATCGTATACCAGTCTGACCACCGGCCGTCGCTCTGCACGCGCACGGCGAGCGTCAAGGAGGCCGCTGCGGGGACGGAGGCGTTCCACGAGAGGACGAGGTTGTTGAACTCGGTCTCGGTCGTCCATTCGGGCCCCACGACCTCACCCTGGGAATGGTAGCGGCCCTGGGAGTCTTTGGCGAGCGCGATCGACTGTCCGTCATCCGTCGCGGTCGTACCGGTGAGCTGGCCGCTGCTCAGTTCGCTTACGAACTGGCGATGAAGCCCCACCGAAGCTGGCTGGGCAGCTCGTGACCGCGGCTCGGCCGTAGTCGGCGTGGCCGTCACTGTTGGTTGGCTGGTCACGGCAGTTGCCGCAGGCTCCTGGGTAGGCTGGACCGCGGGGGTGTTGGTGGCGGGGACCGGAGTTGGCGTGTCGGTTGCCGCAGGTTGGGCCGTGGGTTCGACCGTGGGCGTCGCCGTGGTCGCCGGTGGTGTCGTCGGCGCAGCCGTCGGCGTCGCGCTTTGCGGAGAAGCACCTACCTGGGCGACCGCCGGCGGTGTCGGACTGGGCGATGGTGTCGCCTGCGAAACCGTCCCGCAAGCGGTTGTAAACAGTAATGTGGCGGCTAGTAGTGGCCCAACTAGAGCGTGAGCAGAGGGGCTGCGACGCCGCAGATTGCGCATGGATACTACCTTTGGTGAGGATTACCGTTGCCTGCCCGGGCCGGTGGGCTCGCGCCAACTGCCTCCGGGGACGTGCCCCTAGAATAGCCAAGGCGGGAAGGCTGTACCATTCTAAGTTGCAGCGGCTTGGCAGTCAACTCGAAACGACCTTCGTTGACAGGGCGTTGCCGCCCGTTTATGATTAGCCAGAGTACCCAACTGGCAAGGATGAGAGGCAATTGAAAGATCTGCTCAAAGACCTGACCGATAGCCTGGCCGCCGAGGCAGGCCCGGATGTCCTGACGGTAGAGGCGACGGCCAGAATTGACATCAATAGGGAGAAGCGCAAAGGTATCCCGGAGGTGGTTCTGGCCGAGGGTAAGCGTCCCGAATACGTACTGGAGATTATCCGCCGATTCCTCAGAGATACCGGCCGGGCGATAGTGAGCCGGGTATCCCCCGAGCTGATGGCTCGCATTACCGAGGAGTTTCTCAACCACGAGATCGAGGTTCACCAAAGCTCCCGCATGGTAATCCTGCGCGGCCCGCACTACACGCGGACGCTGACAGGTGGTCGCGTCGGTGTGTTAACGGCGGGGACGTCGGACGTCGCCGTCGCGGAGGAGGCCGCCGTTCTCGCGGCGGAGATGGGCTGCACCGTTCTCACGGTCTACGACGTGGGCGTGGCGGGCATTCATCGCCTTTTCCAGCCGCTTCGCGAGATGCTGCGGGAGTCGGTTGACGTGATTGTCGTCGCCGCGGGCATGGACGGCGCTCTGCCTTCCGTGGTGGCTGGGATCGTCGACGTGCCCGTCATCGGCCTGCCAACGTCCGTGGGTTACGGGCTGGGCGGCCAGGGGGTCGCGGCGCTGATGTCCATGCTGCAGACCTGCTCGCCGGGGCTGGTGGTCGTCAATATCGACAACGGCATCGGCGCCGGCGCCACGGCGGCGCTAATCGCCAACCGCGTGGCAAGGGCCCGAGAAAGGACAACCACGTCGTGATAGCGTATTTCGATTGTTTCTCCGGCGCGAGCGGCGACATGATTCTTGGCGCCGTGGTCGACGCCGGTTTGGACCTCGAGCAACTGGCTGCTGCCCTGGACACGCTGGGCGTAGACGGCTATTCCCTGCGGGCAGAGCGCGTCGTGAGTAAGGGAATTACCGGCACCCGGGTGCATGTAGATATGGAACCCCATCACCACGACGATGACCATCGCGACCACGATCACCATCACGGCCACGAGCACCGCAACCTGGCGGCGATCCTCGAGCTGGTCCATGCAAGCGGCCTCTCGGATGGCGCCAAGGGCAAGATCTCGCTCATCTTCACCCGGCTTGCCGAGGCGGAGGCGAAGATTCACGGCGTGTCCCCGCAGGAGATCCATTTCCACGAGGTGGGCTCGGTCGACGCCATCGTCGACATCTGCGGCGCGGTGGTTGGCCTTGAGATGCTCGGCATCACCAGTGCCTATGCCTCGCCGCTGCCGACCGGTGGCGGCACCGTGCGCTGCGCCCACGGCGTTCTGCCCGTCCCAGCACCGGCCACGTTGGAACTGATTCGGGCCGGGAATGCCCCACTCCGACCCGTCGACGTCGAGGCCGAGCTCGTCACGCCGACGGGGGCGGCCATTCTGACGACCCTGTGCCAGTTCAAGCAACCGGCGCTGCGGCTACAGTCGGTAGGCTACGGATTTGGCCAACGCGAGCTGCCGTGGGCCAACACCTTGCGTCTATGGATTGGGAGCGAGTCCGCGGATGGTCTGGATAGGGACACGGTCACCGTCATCGAAGCCAACATCGACGACATGTCAGGGGAACTGCTGGGGGCGACAATGGAGCGTCTTCTGGAGGCCGGTGCGCTCGACGTCTACTTCTCGCCGATTCAGATGAAGAAGAACCGGCCGGCCGTGAAGCTGAGCGTCATCGCCACGGACGAGCGTACAGCCGAACTCGCCCGCGTCGTGCTGGCGGAGACGACCACCCTCGGCGTCCGGCTGCACCGCCTGGACAGAATCAAGTGCCCGCGGTGGCAAGAGACGGTAGAGACGCCCTACGGGCGCGTTCTGGTCAAGGCCAAGCAGATCGGGGATCGGGTTGTCTTCTCGCCAGAATTCGAGGACGCGGCGCGGGTTGCCCGCGAGCGCGCGGTCCCGCTGGCGGAAGTATACGCCGCGGTCGGGGCAGCCGCCGGCCAGGGCCGGCTGGACGCCCAGTCGACAGGTTAGCCGTCCTCTTGTTTGACGCTGGTAGCCTATTCGACTAGAATACTACGCGGACCGGGCAGGTGCGCCTTTTTTGAGTGCATGCTGCCACAGGCACTGGAGTAGGAGCAACGCCGACATGCACAGTTCTGAAGTCCGCCGGACTTACCTAGACTTCTTCCGCGAGAAGGGCCACCTGGTGGTCCCCAGTTCCTCGCTTATTCCATATGGTGACCCGACCCTGCTTCTCACCAGCGCGGGTATGGTGCAGATGAAGCCCTATTTCCTGGGCGAGGCCACGCCGCCCTCACGCAGGCTGACTTCCTCGCAGAAGTGCTTCCGCACGACAGACATCGAGCAAGTGGGGAACGAGCGCAATCTCACGTTCTTCGAGATGCTGGGCAACTTCTCGGTCGGCGACTACTTCAAAGAGGGCGCAATCTCCCTGGCCTGGGAGCTCGTCACGGAGCGGTACGGCCTGCCGGCGGACCACATCTGGATCACGGTCTATCCCGAGGACGACGAGGCCCTAACCTACTGGCGCGACGTGATCGGCGTCCCCGCCGAGCGTATCGTGAAGGACCCGGAGAACTGGTGGGGGCCAGCCGGCGAGACCGGCCCCTGCGGTCCGGACTCGGAGATCTATCTCGACCGGGGCGTCGAACTGGGTTGCGGCAAGCCGGATTGCCGGCCTGGGTGCGATTGCGGGCGCTTCCTTGAGGTCTGGAACCTCGTCTTTATGCAGTTCAACCAGGACCTCGAGAGGCGCCGCACGCCGCTGGCGATGAAGAACATCGACACCGGGATGGGGCTCGAGCGCATGGCGATGGTCATGCAGGGCACACCGTCGGTGTACGAGACGGACCTGTTTATGCCGATTATCCGCCGCGCGGAGGCACTCGCGAACGTCAAGTACGGGAATGGCGGTTCCATCGACTACTCCCTGCGGGTGATCGCCGACCATAGTCGGGCGGTGGCCTTCCTCATTGGCGACGGCGTTCTGCCGGGCAACGAGGGACGCGGCTACATCCTCCGCCGGGTGCTCCGCCGGGCGGTGCGTCACGGGCGTCTGTTGGGGCTTGAGGAACCATTCCTCGGCAAGACGGTGCAGGCCGTGGTGGATCTGATGAAGGGCGCCTATCCCGACCTCGGTGAGCGAGAGGCCTTCATCTCCCGCGTCGTCAACGTAGAGGAGGCCAAGTTCAATCAGACGCTTACCACAGGTCTCACGGTCCTTGACGGCGTAATCGCCGGCCTCGGGGAGCACCAGCGCACGGAAATACCAGGCGAGGAAGTCTTCCGACTCCACGATACCTACGGCTTCCCGATGGAGCTCACGGCTGAGATTGCCGCCGATCAAGGCCTGACGATCGATAACGAAGGGTTCGAAGAGGCGATGGGCAGGCAGCGCGAGCAAGCTCGCAAGGCGGCTAAGTTCGGCCTGGGCGAACGGCCGCCCGTCGAGATCTACCAGCAGCTGCCCGTTCGCGAAGCGGAGTTCCGCGGCTACGACAACCTGATAGTCGAAACGGTGGTTGTGGGCCTCATCGTGAACGGCGAGGCTGTCGAGTCGGCCAACGTCGGCGATGAGGTCGAGGTTGTTCTGCGCGAGACCCCGTTCTACGCGGAAGGTGGTGGCCAGCTCGGCGATACGGGCCGGATAGTCACTGACACCGGAGCGGTGCTCGTGACCGACACCCAGCAGCCATTGAGCGGACTCATCGTCCACCGGGGAACGGTCCGCGACGGCACGGTCCAGGTCGGGCAGCCGGCAAGGGCCAAGGTGGACCGGGCTCGACGCCTGGACATGGCCCGAAACCACACCGCGACCCATCTTCTGCATCGCACCTTGCGCGAGCTCGTCGGCACCCACGTGCAGCAGGCCGGTTCGTTCGTCGGCCCTGATCGCCTGCGGTTCGACTTCAGCCATTTCGAGCCGCTGACCGCGGAGCAGCTGCGCCAGGTGTCGCAGGCGGTGAACGAGAGAATCCGCGAGGACCTAGCCGTCAGCGCGACGACAACCACCTACGCCGAGGCGGTTGCCGCGGGAGCGATGGCCCTCTTTGGCGAGAAGTACGGCGACTCGGTCCGCATGGTGAGCATCGCCGACTACAGTCGCGAGCTGTGTGGCGGGACGCATTTGCGCGCTACCGGCCAGATTGGCCTGTTCTTGATTCTGGGCGAAGGCAGCGTAGGCGCGGGGTTGCGGCGCATCGAGGCGGTGACGGGCCGTGCCGCCGAGCGGTACGTCTACGAGCAGCTGGATACGGTCGCCGGCCTCCAGAATCAGCTGCAAAGCCAGGATCTGGCGGGCAAGGTGTCGGAGCTTACGTTGGAGTTGCAGACGCAGCGGCGGCAGCTCGGCGAGTTGCAGCGGGATCGGCTACGGCACACCGTTGACGACGTGCTCGCGGCTCGGCGGGAGGTTGACGGCATCTCCGTCGTGGCTGCCAAGGTGGACGTGCCTAGCCGCGATTCCCTTCGCGACCTGGGAGACATGGTTAAGGCCAGGATTGGCTCGGGCGTGGTGGTGCTTGCCACGGTAACCGATGGCAAGCCGGCGTTCCTGGCGATGACGACGGCCGATGTTAAGGTTCACGCCGGCGATCTTGTCCGGCAAGTGGCGGCAGTCGCCGGCGGCGGCGGCGGCGGAAGGCCTGATCTGGGCCAGGCGGGCGGCGGCGAGCCGAGCAGAATCGCCGACGCCCTCGAGAAAGTGCCGGAAATGCTCTCGAAGTAGGGCTGCGGGCAGTGGGTGTGGAAATCGTCCTCGACGAACAAGACGACATAGCCTCGGTACGGCAGAAGGTCGCAGCAGGAGGGGTCCGGGTGGCCCTGGTCGTGCCGGCGAATTGCTCGGGCATGAACAGATCGCTGGCCTTTAATCTCCTTCGCCGGTATGTACGCGATTTCGCGACCGACGTTGTCATCGTCACCCGCCACGGCTCCCTCAAGCGTTTGGCCAGCGAATACGGTTTCGTTACCGCCCCTTCCACCCGCAAAGCGGAGGCGTATTGGCGGCGGCAGGACGCCCTGCGGACCGCCTCCCCCTTGCGGGCCATGCTGTTGCGGGCTCGTTCCGGATTCGTGCACGTGGCCGGTACACTTCTCCTTCTGGCGGCGGGGGTGGGCCTCGTCGCCTATTTGGCGCTTCCTGTCGCCAACGTTCAGTTGGCCCCATCTACTTACCCCGTCTCCGAGCGCGTGGAGGTCATCGCCGATTCCGTCGTCACCGACATCGATTCGGGGGGAATGCGCATACCTGCCAGGGTCGTGCGGGCGGAACTGCAGGCGAGCGACATGGTGGCGGCAACGGGCAAGGTTGACGAGAAGGCGAGAGGCTTCGTGACGTTCGGTAACCTCACGGATTCAGAGGTGCGTCTGGCAAAGGGAACGATCGTAACTACGGCGGATGGGCGCCGCTTTCAAACGCTGGCGGAGGCTTTCATCCCGTCTCCCCGCTGGACCTCGGCTCGGGCAGAGGTAGAGGCACTGGAGGCGGGGACGAAGGGCGAGGCGGCCAGGCTCTCGATCACCAAAGTGGAGGGACCGGCCGCCAGCATGGTGGCGGTGCTCAACGAGCAGCCAATTGCCGTCGATAAGACGCGGCAGAAGACGACCGTCACGGAGGAAGACCGCCAGAAGATCCGTGGCTCGCTTCTCGACCGATTGACCAGGCAGGCTTCCGCGGCCTTAACCAGCCAGGTCAAGCAGCACGAGATCCTCGCTCCCCAGTCGATCAAGGTGGATGTCGACCGTGAAGAGTACGATCACAAGGTAGGCGACGAGGTTACCACCCTCGGGCTCAACCTCTCGGTGCGGGCGACGGCAGCCGTGTTCGACCGGCGTCAGGCTACGGAGCTTACGAAGAAGGCTGTCGAGGCACGGTTGCCGGAAGGCCATAGGCTGATGGAAGAGGGCCTGACCGTCGGTACCCCCGAGATCCTGGCTTCTTCGACGGACATGGTGCAGTTTGCCGTCAACTTGCAGGGCGTGGCCATGCAACCGATTGATGAGGTGCAAGTCCAGAACATCGTATGGGGCAAGCCGGCCAAAGAGGCCACCGTGCAGCTGGAGCAGGAGCTCGGGCTCTCGACGGCTCCCAGCGTGACGATTGAGCCGGAATGGGCGCAGCGAGCCTACCGGGTGAGCATCTCCTACGCGCAGAGCAACAACGTCGCCAAGCCGTAGATCTTAGCCCCTGCTGGAGGACCGCCATGAGGGCCATGGCCTTGGATGTGGGACAGCGCAGGATAGGCATCGCCCTCAGCGACCCTGACGGTTCTCTGGCCTATGCTAGGGGAGTGATCAAGCGAGGGAAGCTCAACCACGACCTCGACGAAATCGCCGCCGTGGTGGAGGAGATAGCCGGACTGCTGGCTAGGCTGAAGCAGGAGCCCATCCGTGATCACGCCGCCTGGCTGCGCGGGGTGGTGGAGCAGGCCAACCCGGACCTCTGGCCGCCCAG
>JAJZQK010000031.1 GCA_021847625.1 Chloroflexota bacterium | reverse complement strand
TCAGCCCACGCCTGACGGCGACTCCGCTTTCCTGCGCCCGTGCCGCCAACGTGCGCATCAGTTGGCCCATGCGGGTACCGGGAAGCATGACAGAGCGAGGGTAAGTGTGGCCGGGCGCCTGGCGCTGAAGGTAGCGGTCTCCCTCTCGCTCGAACTCGACCCCCATTGCCTCCAGGTAGCGCAGGCGCCCCGGCGCCTCCTCGGCCATCAGCCGCACCAGACGCTGGTCGTTGAGGAACTCGTCACCCTCTAAGGTGTCGCGGAAGTGAATCGCCGGGCTATCTTCAGGGTTGGCGTGGCCAAAGGCGGCGGCGAACCCCCCGCCGGCCACGGCCGTGGTCGTTCGAGCGCCTGACCCCGCGCTGCCTTTCATGACCAGTACCGTGCGCGCGCCCGTACGCGCCGACTCCAGCGCCGCCAGCACGCCGGCAAGGCCCCCGCCCACCACCAGCACGTCCGCCTGTGCCACGTTCTGGCGCTCAACGACCACCGCTTACCTCCAGCCCCGAGGAGTATCTTAGGCCTCCGGCACCGGCGCAGGGTGACGTCTAGTCCGGCGAGCAGCTGGCTCGCTCATCAGAAAGGTGTCGACTCCGTAAAGCCCGCTGCGCCTCTCTTGCGATTACTGATCGCGATACGGCTCCACCAGGCTGAGCGTCACCCCATCCGGCCCGTCGAAGTAAGCGACCTTACCGTCGAAGGGATCGAGCGCCGGGGAGCCGTTGAAGATGATACCCTTCTCCTGCAGCGCTCGGTAGTCCGCCTCCAGATCATCGGTCTCGAAGACGATGGTAACCCGCCCGGGCTTGGTGGGCCGCGCCGGGTCGCGCTTCTGCTCGACCGCAAGGGTGGTCGCGGGTCTGCCGAATCCCATCTCCCAGCGATTGACGATATCGCGTGACCCGATTTCGCGCAGGAGAGGCAGGTCCAGCCGCTCGATGTAGAAATCTAGCGACTTGGACAGGTCGGAGACGTCGATGTTGATGCTCTTAATACCCTTGATCACGACTATCCCCCTTTGGCCGCGGACGGATTGGCCCCTGGAGGGAGCGGCAGCGGCACCGGGCTCGGCTGGGCCGTGCCCAGAAACACGCCAGCCTCGGCCAGCGCCTGCTGCAGCCGCCCCACGTTCAGTTTCCGTGAAGCAACGCCCTCTTTCGCGCACAGCGCCGCCGCGACGCCCGCGGCCTCGCCCAGCATTATCCCGGTAGGGATGGTGCGCAGCGCCCCCAGGGCTTCGTGGGTGCACGACACGGCGCGGCCCACCGTGTAGAGGTTGTTGACGCCCGATGTGATCAGCGCTCGGTACGGAACTTCAAACCACTCGTTCCTGGGAACGTACTCGTGGCGCACACCGGCGGCCCCCGGCTCATGTACGTCGATCCAAGAGCTCGAGCAACCCACGCAGTCGGCGAACTTGCGGGCTTCCAAGACGTCCGCTCGCGTGATCACGTAATCGCCAACGATGCGCCGGCTTTCGCGGATGCCGGCCTCGACGCCCGTCCTGGTAATCACGCAGCGCTCGCAGCCTGGCACGTGCTTACGAAAGAAGTCCATCACCGCTTTGGCTTGCAGTCTCCCCGTAACCTCTATGTAGGTGCGGTCGCCGGGGTCGGCGGCGTTGACGTGTTCCACGTGGGTCATAGCTACGAAACGTAGGGTGCCTCGGTCTTCCTGACGCTCGAACATGAACCTGCCGCGCGGCACGGTCACCTCCGGCAGCTCGGACTGGAACTGCCGCCACAGCGCCAGCCAATCCGCCCTGGCCAGTTGCTGGAAGTCGACGTTGCTCAGGTCGAAGCCCAGAGTCGGCGGCTGGGTGAAACCGTCGCGTTTGCTGCCAACTTCCGCCTTGGCCCCTGCCGCAACCGCTAGGTCGCCGTCGGCAGTACCGTCGACGAACTGCCGCGCCGCCACAGCCATCAGGCCGCCCTTGTTCACGCCGACCGCGTACTCGATGGCATCCCCGTGCATGATGGTGTCTGCCAGGGCCGTGTGGAGGACCTGGCGTACCCCCGCCGCCTGGCACATCTCCAAACAGATCATTTGCAGCATCGCCGGTTCGAAACGGCCGGTCATTGCCTTGGGGCTCTCAGAGGGGAGCCCGGCCGACTTGAACTCATAACCTGCCGACTCGCCGCTGATGGCGTTGTATCTGGCCAGGCGTTCCTTCATCTCGGCGTAAATACCAAGTATGGCGTGTCCGCCGCCGATCTTCGGCCCCTCCTGGAACGTGGGCACCGGCGAGCCAACCGCCGTGCCGCCGAGGAAGCCGTACCGCTCCATGAGCACGGTATCCGCGCCCTGGCGGGCAGCGGCGATAGCCGCCGCCACGCCGCTGGTGCCTCCACCCACCACGAGCACTTCAGCCCGCTGGGTAACCGGCAGCGACCGGGCAGGGAAGACTACGGTCCTAGACTCGGCCATCTGTCCGCACATTCGGCCCTCCTCGACATCTCAAGGTTAGAATGGAGTTCGCCAGCCTGTCACGCGCGCAGAGAGTGCTGCTGAGCAGCTGACGTCGGCTCGCTCACTCCGCAGGCACGGTTGGTGCCGCCTATCTCCCTCGCACTCAAACTCCGTGCCCCTTGGCCACGCTTAAGCCCGCTGTCTCGGTAACGGCGCGGGCACACGCAGGCCCTCAAAACGTTCGCCCAGGAACGCGCCTTGCGCCAGAAGCGTCCCCTGCACCTTGTGCACGTCCACTGCGCGCACGGCCGCTCCACTCTGGACCGCCAGGGCAGCCGCCACGCCCGCCGCGTGGCCCATGGCCAGGCAGGTTCCCATCACGCGGGCCGAGCCGTGCGCCTCGTGGCTGGCGGAGAGGTTGCGTCCCGCGAGCAACAGGCCCTCCACCTGTTGCGGCAGCAAACAACGGTAGGGAATATCGTACGAGCCGAAATCCTTGACAAAGTAACCCTTCTCAGGCTTGAAGCCCAGAGAACCGCCCTGGTAGTCGTGGATATCCATGTAGAATGCACCCAGCGCGACCACGTCGTCGAATCGACGTCCCGCCAACACGTCCTCATAGGTTAAGTAGTAGTCGCCCAGGATGCGTCTGGTCTCCCTGACGCCGATGTGCGGGGCGCAGCTGAGCAGGAAGGCGTTCTCGAAGCCGGGGACGTGGCGGCGCATGAAAGCCACCAACCTAAAGGCGACCTGGCGCCCCTGCACCTCCGCCTTCGTCAGCTGCTCGGCGTCCGTGGCGTCGACCTTGGCGACGTGCGTGGCCGTGGTGCCGTTGATAATCCCCTTGCGCAGGGCATTGCCGGTGAAGCGTGTGAAGTGCGGCACATCGCCGAACTCACGTTGCAGGTCGGCGGACCAGCGATCCAGCGGCAGCGTGAAGTGCAGGTAGCGCGACATCCCCGGCTTGGGATCGAGCGCCTCCGCCCGGCGATAGCCGATGGTGTCCACCGCCTTCTCGATATCGACATTGCCGACGGTGAACATCAGGGAAAGGGGCTGCATTACGCCATCGGGTCGACGTCCTTTCTCAAACGGCGCCCCCGCCATGGCGGCGACGTCGCCATCGCCCGTGCAGTCGACGACCGTCCTCGCGGGCAGAATAGTGCGCCCTGACTTATTCTCGACGACCACTCCCCGGATTGCGTTGCCCTCCCTCACCACGTCAGCGGCGTACGAATGGAAGAGGAGCTCGACCCCCGCCTCTGCCAGCATCTGGAAGACCACGTAGTTGAACGCCTCCCGGTCGATGGCGATGTCACGCACCATGCGCAGGGGCTCATCGTGCGCACATGGATCGCTGAAGCGCATGTCCGCGGCCAGTCCCATCGCCATCAGCCGTTCGACGATCTCCCAGCCGATGCCCTTGACGACGTGCTCCTCGCTGTTGGTGTGGAACCCGTGTAGATTGAGCCCGGTCATCGCTTCCCCTCCCAGGAAGGAAAAGCGATCCACCAACAGGGTACGCGCCCCCGTTCTGCCGGCGGCGATCGCCGCCGCAATGCCTGCCGTGCCGCCCCCCGCCACCAGCACGTCCGTCTCACGTCGGATTCTGACCATGGCCACCTCCTTTCGCCTCGCCGGGCGCGCTGAGTGCCCACACCGACGACGCCAGCGCCGCCTCAGTCGGCTACCGCTAGCCGGAGCTGGGCAGCCAATCTGCGGATGGCTCGTCCAGCAGCGCGCCCTGCCTCGCGAGCGCCTGCCTCAGCCCGCGAACATCCACGTGCCGGGGATTGCCGTCGCCCCGGGCGGCCAGGGCGGCCGCAGTGCCGGCCGCCTCGCCTGTGGCCATGCAGGTGCCCATTACCCGCAAGGAGGCGTGCGCCTCGTGCGTGGCCGAAATGGGTCTGCCCGCTACCAGCAGGTTGTCGACCTCGAGCGGCAGCAGGCAGCGATAGGGGATCTGGTATGGCCGCAGACGCTCAAGCACCTGGGCGTGGGTGCCGGCGGGGGAATGGATGTCGATGGAGTGCTCGCCCAGCGCTATCGAGTCCGCGAACTGGCGACCCGCGCGGATGTCGTCGGCCGTGAGCTGATATTCGCCCCGAATACGGCGCGTCTCGCGAATGCCTATCTGCGTGCCGCTGTCGATGAGGTAACAGTTGGCGAAGGCGGGGACGTCTTCCTTGAGGAAAGCGACGAAGCGCTGGAGGTGAGCGCGGCCTGTCACCTCGTTGCGGGTGAGCACGGCGGGGTCGGTGGCGTCACCCCACAGGCGCACCATGTTGATATAGAGCTCGCCCGGGCGGAAGGTACTGCCTTTGCACGTCCACGGCCCGCCGAAGACCGGCAGCTTGCCGGCAGCGACGTGCGCCTCGGCCAAGCGGCGGATTTCGGCGTCGATGTAGGGCCGACCGATATCACCCAGGCGCGCGGTATCGACACCCCCGAGGCGGAAGGTCAGCGACATCGGCTGTAGGGCCCCGTCGCCAGCACGGCCGCACTCAAAGGGGACGCCCGTTCGGGCGGCAATATCGGCGTCGCCGCTGGCGTCGACGAAGACCGTGGCGGATAGCGCCTGACGGCCGGCCTTGTTCTCGACTACCACGGCTGCCAGCGTACCCTGTTCATGGACGACATCAACGGCGAGTGTGTGCAGAAAGAGGTCTACCCCCGCCTCGGACGCCATGCTGTCCGCGACCCACTTCACCGTTTCAGGGTCGCAAGGCACGTCGCCGTAACCCGGCTCGAGTAGCGCGCCGCCGTGGCGATGCAGGCGCAGGATCACCTCCCAGGCGATGCCGCCGATGGCCCGATACTCGCCGTTGCGGGTCCTCACGCCCGCGATGGGGCCTATCAACGCCGTGGTCGCCATGCCGCCGAGCACGCCGTAGCGCTCCACCAGTGCCACGCGGGCACCCTGCCGGGCGGCGGCGACGGCAGCGACCACCCCCGCGAGCCCGCCGCCAATCACCAGCACATCTGCCTCGTGGACCACCGGCACCTGCCGCGCAGGCAGTTCGATCGACGTCATTTCTTGTTGCTCCTCAACGATCGTGCGTTCGCTAGTTGGGCATGTCCTAACGGGAGGGAATGGCGAACAGAGGTTAGTTCAGCGCTCGGCAGCCGGCAGCTAAACCCCGGGGAGTCATCTCCCGAACCAGCGCCCGGAGGCCTTGCCCTTCGTGACAGACCGGTCGAATGCGCGTACTACCTAACCTTTGTCGGCCTACCCGCCGCTCTTAGCTCCTGGCGGTGGGAGGCACGGGCGTGGCCACCACGGCGACTGGCCCGACGTAGGCACCCTGGGCTTGAAGGTGCTGGCGTAAGGTGGACACATCAACCTGGCGCACCTCCACGCCCTGACGCAGCGCCAGCGCCGCCGCCATGCCGGCCGCCTGGCCCATGGCGAAGCAGGTGGGCATCACCCGCACCGCGCCGGCCGCCTCATGCGTGGCGGACAGGCAGCGCCCGGCTACCAGCAGGCCCTCCACCTCCCTGGGCACCAGGCTGCGATAGGGGATGGCGTAGGCATCAGCCACCGGGTGCTTGCCCCTGGCCCAGCCTGACACCGTGCCCCCTGCTCCGTCCACCTGGTGGATGTCGACCGGGAAACCACCCAGGGCGATGGTGTCCACGTAGACCTCCCCGGAGGCCAGGTCTTCCAGGCTGAGGACGTGCTCACCCAGGATGCGCCGTGTCTCGCGCACGCCCACCTGGGCGCCGGTCTCCAGCAGCACGCAGTTCTCAAAGCCCGGCAGGTGCTTGTGGAAGAAGTCCATCAAGAATGCCACCTGCCTCCGACCCTCGATCTCGCCGGTGATCAGGTCCTCGACCTTGGTGCCGTCCAGGCCGAGCAGACGGGTGGTGTTGATGCGCCAGCTCCACCCATCCTGCTCCATGTAGGCGCCGATGGCCAGCCTCGGGACGGGAAACTCGCCCCGGGCGCGGGCCTCGTCCACGATGGCCTGAAAGAGACGAGGCTCGTCGGAGTGCTGCTGGTGGTAAGCTTCCACCTTATCGCGGTTCACGTTACCGATGCGAAAGAACATGGTCATCGGCTGCATCTTGCCATCCGTCTCTCGTCCCTTGACGGTGGGAGCACCCGCCTGGTAAGCCAGGTCGGCATCGCCTGTGCAGTCGATCGAGACCTTGGCGAGCACCGCCTGTTGGCCCGACTTGCTGGCGAAGACGGCCCCCGCCACCTGCTGGCCCTCCATGACCGGCTCCAGGAACCAGCTGTGCAGCAGCAGCTCGACCCCCGCCTCCAGACACATCTCCGCCGCGACTGATTTCAGCGCCTCGGGATGGAACGGGCCTACGTGCTTGTGGCCGGTGACTATATACGAGCTATAGACGGTGCCGCTGTCAGTCTTGGCGGGATGAAGGGCGCCGCCCATCGCCTCCATGCGCCGCATCAGCTCGTCGTAGATGCCGCGGACGACCTGGGTGCTGCCGTCCAGGCTATGGTCGGTCATGAATGGTCCTACCAGCGCTGCCGTCGCGGTGCCGCCGAGGAAGCCGTAGCGCTCGGCCAGTATCGTGCGGGCGCCACTGCGGGCGGCGGCGATGGCCGCACCGATGCCCGCCGGCCCACCACCGACCACCAGCACGTCGGCCTCACGGGCCACCGGCACCTGCCGCGCCGCGATCTCAATCGTCTTCACAGTTCCTTCTACCTCCAGTCCCGCGACTAACCCTTAAGGCCGGTGATGGTGATGCCCTTGACAAAGAAGTTCTGGAAGACGAAGAAGAGCACCACCATCGGCGCCATCGCCACGACCACGCCGGCCATGACGAAGTTCCACTCCTGGATCATGCCGACAAGCGAGTAAATGCCCAGCATCACCGTCTTCACCTCGCCGCGCTGCAGGAAGACCAGCGGCCCCATGAAGTCGTTCCAGACGTACTGGAACGAGAATATGGCTACGGCCGCTAACACCGGCCGCGAGAGCGGCAGGACTACGCGCCACCAGATACCTATCTCCGAGCAGCCGTCGATACGGGCCGCGTCCGTAAGGTCGTTGGGGATGCCCATGAAGAACTGGCGCATAAGGAAGATGTAGAAGGCGGTGCCGAACCAATGCGGCAGGATCAGAGGATAGAACGTGCTGATCCAGCCCATCTGCTTGAAGATGAGGAAGAGGGGCACCAAGCGCACGGCCATCGGCACCATCATCGTACTGAGTAGGATGATGAACAGCACGTTGCGGCCGGGGAAGCGGTAGCGGGCAAAGCCATAGGCCACCAGCGAACCGGAGAGCACGTCACCGACGACGACCGCCCCTGCGATGGTGAAGGTGTTGGCGAACAGCTGAGGGAAGTTGACCCAGCGGAACAGCGCCGCTGAGTAGTTCTCCAGCGTCGGCGGCATCGGCATCCAAGTGGGCGGCCAGGCAGCGGTCTGCTCGAGAGTCTTGAGCGACGTCGTTACTACCCACAGGAACGGCCCGATCATCAATAGGGCGAAGGCGAGCATCGTGGCATAAACGACGACGTCCCAGGCGCCGAAACGAATTCGCCGGGACACGCGGGGCGCGGGAGAGGTTATCTGTACGGCTTTCATGTTCCTTCTCCCTCTTACTTACGTCTGATCGTAATGCACCCAGGAGGAGGACGACCTGAGTATGACCAGGGTGAAGAAGAGAATTACCACGAACAGAATGACAGCTAGGGCGCTGGCATAGCCCATCTTGAAGTACTCGAAAGCCTGTCGGTACAGGTAGAGCACGTAGAAGAGGCTGGCGTTGACCGGGCCGCCGTCGGTGATGATAAGCGCGTGCGCGAACACCTGGAACGAGTTGATGATGTCCAGGATGACGTTAAACAGTATTGTCGGTGTCAGCATAGGCACGGTAACGTGAATCAGCCGGCGAAAGCCGTTGGCGCCGTCGATGGACGCCGCCTCGTGTAACTGTTCGGGGATGTTCTGCAGGCCAGCTAGATAGACGATCATCGGTGTCCCGACCAGCCACAGCGTCAGCACCACCAGCACGGGCTTTACTGCTACGTCGCTCGCCAGAAGGTTGACCGTCGGCAAGCCTACGGTCAGTAGCAACTGATTGAGCAGCCCGACCGTCGGGTGCAGCACCGCCTTCCACATCACCGCCATCGCCACGAACGGGATCATTACGGGCAGGTAGAAGGCGGTGCGGAAGAAATTGGTGCCGCGCTTGCCACCCACCAGCATCAGTGCCAGGAAGAAGGCAGCCAGCTGGTGCAGCGGCACGCTGAAGAGCACGTAGAAGCCGGTGTTATAGAGTGACTTCCAGAACAGAGGGTCGTCGGTGAACAGCTTCTGATAGTTGGTCAGCCCGGTCCACGTCGGCGAGCCCATCGCCGGGTAGTCGGTGAACGAGTAGTAGAGGGCGGCCAGGATAGGCCCGGCCGAGAAAGCGAGCAGACCGATTACCCACGGAGAGATGAACGCGTAACCCCAGAGGGCCTCGCGCGTGGTGCTAGAGATGCGTCGCGCCGGCCGTAGAACGGCGTGAGGCGACGGCTCGATTAACCTTTGCATGCAAGCCTCCTACGTACGGGGCTTCGGTGCGCGTGCGACCACCGGTCGAGCGCTGCCGACGCGGCAGCGCGTCCCGTCCCAGGTTCCTACGGCCGACCCTCGGACGGGACGCACCTGATTACTTCTAACTGAGGCAGCGACCTACTTCTGCTTGGCCCACCACTCGTCGAGCACCTTCTGCGACTGCTCGGCGGCCTTCTTGAGCGCCTCCTGCGGCTTCGCCTTCTCGAACATCACGTCTTCCTGCATTTCGTAGATGAAATCCAGGATCTGCGGGTGGACTCCGGTCACCGGCATACGCTCGTTGATCTCGAAGTCCTTGAGGATGATCGGCCAGTGCGGGTTGTTCGCGCCCAGCACGGGGTCCTCGTTGTACTTGCGCACCGGCGACGGCCGCTCCTGGGCAACGACGAACTTATGGTTGCCTTCCCCGGGGCAGGTGTACTTGATCCACTCCCAGGAGGCGTTCCTGAGGTCGCCCTCGATGCCACGCGGAATGCAGAAGCCCCAGCCGCCATGCACGGGCGTGCGGTGCTTGGCTTTTGGGTTCTTGTCATTGTAGGGGAAGAGGCTGTAGCCGAACTTCTTGTCCGGCGCCGAGGTTCTGATTGTATACCAGGAGAAGGAGCCGGCCGTATAGGCGGCATACTTGCCGGAGACCATCACGGGCCCGGTGAGGGTGTCCTTGACGGAGGAGGTGCGGTCGGCCATCTCTTCGAACTTGCCGCTCTTGGTCTGTCGCTTGCCGAACTGCAGCATCCACTCCAACGTCTCTAGCCCCTCGGCGCTGTTGAAGGCAACCTTCTTCGCGTCCTCAGACATGAACAGGCCGTTGTTGCCGTAGAGTAAGACGAGGAACATAGGATGGCTGGAGGCGTGGGTGTGTTCGAAGAAGTATACCCCCGGCACCTTGGCCTTGACGGCGTCGGCCATCTTGTCCAGGTCCGACCAAGTCTTCGGGCCCACCGTCGGGTCGAAGCCGGCCTGCTTGAGCAAGTCCTGGTGCCAGCAGACGAAGTGCCAGGCGCCGGCCGTCACTTGGGGTAGCGAGTAGGTCTTGCCCTGGTAGCGGTGGGTCGAGATCTCGCCGGGATAGAAGACGTCGTCCACCTTGAGCTCGTCGCGCGCGATCAGGTCGTCGAGCGGCTGCAGCGCGTTCTGCTCGACGTAGGCCGGCATCATGTTGGAGTAGAGCATGATCGTAGCCGGTGGGCTGCCGCCCGCCAGCGCTGGCAGCAGTTTCTTCTCCAAGTCAGGCGAGCGCACCGGATCGTTGACGATCTTGACGTTCGGGTAGAATTTATTGAAGTCAGCGATCTGCGCTTCCATCAAGGGAATGCGCGCGCCACCCCAGGCGTTGGGGAAGAGGATCTCTCCCTTGACGTCAGTGTTGGCAAGGTAGGGGCCGAGCTCCTTGATGACCTGGCCCTTCTTGGCTGCGGGAGCCGGCGTAGCGGCACCACTGGGCGCGGGGCTAGGGGCCGAACAGGCGGCAGCGACAAGGCCGGCCGAGGCCACGCCCATCGCCGCCAGCATCTGGCGCCGGCTGATCTTCCTGGACAGGTGCTCCGTAGGCATCTCCCTTTCTCCCTTCTCCACTTCCGAATCTAAGGTGCGCCAACGGCCCACGCCGCCGGCAGCGAGACGACTCCAGAAATCGGCCTTAGCTCTGCGCCTTTTTGGCGAGTGGCACCGGGGCCTTCAGCGCCTCTAGCGGCCCGACGTACGCTCCCTGGTTGGCGAGGGCGCGACGGACGGCGATTCCGTCGACCTGACGCGGCTGCATTCCCTGCTTGACGGCTAACGCTGAGGCAACGCCCGCCGCCTCGCCCGTGGCGAAGCAGAACGGCATGACGCGGGCCGAAGCCGCTGCTTCGTGCGTGGCCGAAAGCGTGCGGCCGGCCACCAGCAAACCGTCGATCTGCAGCGGCACGAGGCTGTGATAGGGAATCGAATACATGTCGGCAATCGGGAACTTGCCACGGGGGCCGTAGCCGAGGTGGGTGCCGCCTATGCCGTCGACCTGGTGAATGTCCACCGGGAAGGCGGCGAAGGCGACGGCGTCGGCGAAGACCTTGCCTTCCTGTAGGTCTTCTAGCTTGAGCACGTACTCGCCGACGATGCGCCGCGTCTCGCGGATGCCTACCTGCGGCGCCGTGTCAATAAAAACGCAGTTCTCGAAGCCGGGCAGGTTCTTGCGGAAGAAGTCGATCAGAAAGGCGACCTGCCGTCGCCCCTCGATTTCGGCCCTGGTCAGGTCCTCGACGCTGGTGCCGTCGATGCCGAGGATGCGCGTCTGGTTGAGGCGCCAGGTGAAGCCGTCCGGCTCCAGCCAGGGCGAGATTCCCTGGCGAGGGATGGGATACTCCCCGCGTTCGCGCGCCTGCTCGATGATAGACTCGAAGAGCCGGCTATCCTCCGGATGCTCACGTCGGTAGGCCTCCACCTTCTCGCGTTCCACGTTGCCGATGCGGAAGAAAAGCGAGACCGGCTGCATCTTACCGTCAAGCTCGCGCCCCTTGACGGTGGGAGCGCCAGCGGCGAAGGCCACGTCGGCGTCGCCGCTCGCGTCCACGGTTACCTTGGCCTTGAGCGCTTGCAGACCGGACTTGTTGGCGACGATGACACCGGCGACCGCGTTCCCGTCCATGATCGGGTCGAGGAACATTGAGTGGAAGAGCAGGTCGACGCCCGCCTCCAGGCACATCTCGGCGGCGACAAGTTTGAGCGCCTCGGGGCTGAACGGCGCGACGTGCTTGTGGCCGAACGAGAGATAGGAGCTGTGGGCCGTGCCCGGGGACGTTTTGGCGGGATGAATGCCGCCGCCTACCGTTTCCAGGCGGCGCATCAGCTCGTCGAAGATACCGCGGACTATCTGCACCTCGCCCGTATCGTCGTACGACGTCATAAACGGCCCGACCAGGCCCGCGGTGGCCGTACCACCGAGGAAGCCGTAACGTTCCACGAGGATGGTGCGGGCGCCGTTGCGGGCAGCGGCAATGGCGGCGGCGATGCCCGTCGGCCCACCGCCGACCACGATGACGTCGCCGGTCTTCGTCACCGGCACCTGCTTGCTGTACTGCAGAGTCTCCATTGTACGCCGGGCATCACGCCCGTGGGCGCGTTGCCCCGTCACCTCCTCTTGCTAAATGGTGACCACGCACTTGATGGCCACGTCCTTACGCCGCATGCTGAACTCGAGCGCCTCCTGAGCCCGGTCGAGCGGGAAACGATGGCTGATCAGCGCCCCCAGGTTCACCCTGCCGGCCGCAGCCATAGCCGCGCCCTGGGCGAACTGATTGGCGTAACGGAAGACGCCGTGCACCTTGAGCCCCTTGAGGACGACGCGCATCATGTCCACCGGGAAAGTCGTCTCGCTGAAGTTCCCGACCGCCACCACGGTGCCGCCGGGACGCACGGCCGCCAGACACTGCTGCAAGGCGGGCACGGCCCCGGAGGCCTCCAGCGCCACGTCGGCGCCCAGTCCCCCGGTTATGGAGGCAATGACCTCGGCGGGAGAGCTCGCGCGGGCGTTAACTGTGTGGGTGGCGCCCAGCTCCGCCGCCAGCCTCAGCCGCCGCTCCTCCAGATCGATCGCGACGATGCTGCCAGCCCCACGCACGGCCGCCGCCTGCAGGCAGAGCAGGCCGATCGGCCCGCAGCCGAAGACGGCCACCACCTGCCCGGGACCGATCGCCCCCTCTTGGGCCGCCTGCAGGGCGACGGCCCACGGCTCGATTAGAGCTCCCTCCTCGTAGCTGAGGCTGTCGGGCAGGCGGAAGACGCGATCTGTGGCGATGGCCGCGTACTCGGCGAAGAAGCCGTCGGCGCCGGGGGCGCTCTGGAAGGTGCTGTGGCGGCAGTGGTTGTATTCGCCGCCCTTGCAGTAGGCGCAGCGCCGGCACTGCACTCCCGGCTCGATGGCGACGCGATCGCCCATCTGCCAGCCGGAAACGCCCGCGCCCAGCTCGACGACCTCGCCTGCGGCCTCGTGGCCGAGGACGAGCGGCGCCTCCACCAGGATAGTCCCCACCCGCCCCTCGTGATAGAAGTGCACGTCAGAGCCACAGACGCCGCAGGCTTTGATCCTGACCAGGACCTCGTCCGCCAGGGGGACAGGGGGCGGCAGCTCCTCGATCTGCACCTTCTTCTCTTGCACTAGAACCGCTGGCTTCATCTTCGCCTCCACTACGGAGCCGGAGGGCGCCTGGTCCGCACTTGACGCCTTGTCGGTGGAGCTATCAGTGATGGCTGCCTGGCGTAGTATCGGGCGCTGCCCGGGGCCACGGCCGGAGCTGAGCCTCACGCGCCAAGCATAGCACCACCGCCCTCTTCGCTCGACGGGTTATCAGACAGGCGCCGGCCATGCATCGGACAAATGAGGATCGGCCGCGCAGCGGCACCGCCGGGACGGATCTCGCCCACTGTCTGCTGGACGGCCGCACGGTGTGTTCTCGCGCCCGCCAAAGTGGTA
>JAJZQK010000751.1 GCA_021847625.1 Chloroflexota bacterium | reverse complement strand
CCGTGCTAGGCGGCGGCAGCGCGAGCCGTGGCTACCTCGAGCCGGTCCGCCTTGCGCACGATGTCCGTGCCCATCTCCCCCGAGAGGAGGCGCAGGCGCTCGGCGACCCAGTCGAACTCCGGCCCCGCGGCGAGGTTGACCTGGCAGAAGTCGATGGCCGTGGGTACGGCCTCAATCCGCTCGACCCCCTGCCGGCCTACCGTGAGGAGAAAGAGCGCGGAGAGGTCGTTGCGCAGCTGAGGCTCCACGGCGTAGTCGTCCACGAAGTCGCCGGCATCGTAGAAGATCGGCTTGCCGCCGTAGATTTCGACCCCCTGCAAGACGTGAGCGCTGTGCCCGACGTAGATGTCGACTCCCGCGTCCACCGCGGCGTGGGCGAAGCGCCGGAACTCGGGTGTGGGCCTCACGCGCATGTTCGGCCCCCAGTGGTTGGACAGAACGACTAGGTCAGCCCCGCGACGGCGCGCTTCCGCGATACCCTGCCTTACTCGCCCGAAGTAGCGCTCGTCGGCGAGGGCGGGGAGATAGTTGATGCCTGGCCGCGTCTC
Source organism: Chloroflexota bacterium (assembly GCA_021847625.1). The sequence continues at coordinate 1,956 of JAJZQK010000751.1, read as the reverse complement.
GGATGCCAACCAAACCGGCTCGTTGTCTGTGAACGAGAGAACGCCAATCCGAACGCCACTGGCCTCCAAGACCGCCGGTGCGGAAGCCTCGGCGAGGTTATGCCCCGCGCCCGCCCTGGCGATGCCGGCCGCGTCCAGGCGGTCGAGCATCTCCAGTAAGGCTTCTTCCTCGTAGTCGAGCACGTGGTTGTTGGCAAGCGAGACGTAGTCCACCCCGGCCGCTTGCAGAACGGCGATGCCAACCGGGCTCGCCCGAAAGTGGAATACCTTTGGCGTGCGAATCCAGGGGCGGCCGCGCGAGGCAATGACGCACTCCAGGTTGATCAGGGTCAGGTCGGCCTGCCTCAGCAGAGGCAGGGTGTCTCCCCAGGGGTAACGGGGGCCTCCTAGATCAAGGGCGTCGTTCACCAACCTGCCGAGCATCACATCACCCGCCAGGGCCATGGTGATACGCCCTCCCACGACATTGGTGTCCTGCCGTCGCTTTTCCCGCATCGCAACTGCCTCCCTGCGCGCAAAATCCCCTGCTGATTCGCAAATGCAATGCCACGACGGCGAGGGATGCCCCCGCCGTGTCTCCATTCTGTAGCCGGTTGGGCCTTGTGCCGGGGTGGCTGCGGACGTGCTGGCCATGTCAGGGCTGTACCAACTTGGGTTCCTGCCGACCACTCTGCCCTAAGCTGTCTCCAGCGTGCGATTCGGACCCTAGGCCGGACGCTAGATGGGCAGCACTTTGGCAAACAGCGGGCGCAGGCGCTCCATCTGCGGGTCGGGGAGGAAGGCGAACCCTGGAAAGCCCGCCCATTGGAAGCTGCGGCGTAGATACTCCACGAACGTCTCACTGGTTCCGACCTCGGTGTACGGCCGCTGCGCTTCTTGAGGCACCGGAAGGAGGATGCGAACGTTCAGCAGTGGTGTGTCAATGCGCCCGTGGGGGAGGCGCACAGCGTAGGGGGCGCCACCGCTCACGTGCGATTTGTGGTAGAGGTCCGGAGCGAGGTCGATCAAGAGGCCGTCTGGCCCGCTCGGGTCGGCTCCGTCGGCCAACTGTTCCTCCACCTGCTGCAGGGCGTACTCGAGCGGGTCGACGTAGAGAGGATCGTTCATTGGCAGTGACCAGCCGCGCGGGTCATCACCTTTGCCGCGAGCGTCGTCGAACACCCCCTGCAAAGAGACGCTGCCGACAATCTCCCACCAGGCGTGGAGGGAGAGGGGCAGGGGACCCACGAGCGCCCGCAGACGCTGCAACTGCTCGGAGGTGGCCGGCCCGGGCGGTAGCCAGGGTTCGCCGGGTCTCCCATCGTCATTCGGGATGGGGCCGAAGAAGAAGTAACCTTGCCGCTCGAGGAAGGCGATGATCTTAGCGACGTTCTCCCGTGCCCGGAGCATCGCTTCGCGCGCGACGGCGTAGGCATCCTCCCACAGAGGCGTTCCTTCTTCCAGTTCCCCTCGTTCGTAGACCGCCGTCCACACGAAGTCCCCAAAACGGCCTGCACCTCGGTATTGCTCAAAGTACGATCTTCTCATCCCGTGCCCCCTATGCGCCCCTTCTTTGGGTAATCTACTCCTCATCGTCCCTGTAATTCTTGACAGAAACAGTATACCACTGGCCAGTCTGTCGACCGTCGCACGATCGCGCTATCCGGCGGCCATATCGGTAGTTGGCCGGCCGATGCCGGGGGTGCGATGTGCGGCTTCTTACTTGGTCTTCACTACGACCAGCGGCCCCTGCTCGCAGTGGCCGTTCCCGTCGAAGGTGAGCGGCATTGGCTCGCTCAGGGGCTTGTTGTCGGCGTCGTGGACCACGAGTTCGGCATCCCGCACGCCAAGCTGCTTGATCTCCGCCACGGAGAACGCCACTAGGAAGTCCGGCCGGCATGGTTCAGGAGGGCGGATAGACAGAGTCACAGTTTGATGCCAACGTCACCCCCGCTTTCGCGGGGGTCCAGGCAGCCA
>JAJZQK010000750.1 GCA_021847625.1 Chloroflexota bacterium | reverse complement strand
ACCAGCCAGGAGGCATACGTCGATCCATGGAAGTCAAGCTCATCCGTCACACGCCGGATCCCGAGCTTGCCATGGCGGCGGCAGCCAGATTGTGCTACTCCGATATCAGCGCCGCCGAGATCCAAGAGCGCCTGTCCGAAGATAAGGTACAGGATTTGCTGCGGCGCGTTATCGAGTCAGGCCACCATTCCGTTCTCGAGCACGCCAACTTCACCTTCGCCGTGGACGGCATCTCTCGCGTAGCCAGCCACCAACTGGTCCGCCACCGTCTCGCCAGCTACTCCCAGCAAAGCCAGCGCTACGTGTCGTTCAGTCAAGCCTCGTACGTCGTGCCGCCGAAGATAGCGGCCGACCCCGCGCTTCGCGCACAGTTCGAGGAAGGGATGGCAGCCGCCTTTGCCCTCTATCGCCAGTTGCGTTCAGCAGGGGTGCCCGCCGAAGACGCGCGCTTCGTGCTGCCCAACGCTTGGACGACGCGCCTTGTGATGACGATGAACGCGCGGGAGCTGATGCACGTCTGCGCGATCCGCCTCTGCCCGCGCGCGCAGTGGGAGATCAGGCGCATATTCACGATGGCCAAACGGGAGGTGGCCCGGGTGGCGCCTCTCTATGCCGAGCACCTGCAGCCTAAATGCGTGGCCAGCGGGTACTGCGACGAGGACGAGAGCTGCGGCATCCGGCCCAAGCGAGAGTCTCAGCAGGAGGGAACAAGTAGGTAGATGATAGAGAAGCCCGTTACCGATTTCCTCAACGAGCTGTCCTCACGGTCCCCCACGCCCGGCGGCGGAAGCGCCGCCGCCCTCAGCGGTGCGATGGGGGCCTCTCTTGTGTGCATGGTTTGTAACCTAACCCTAGGCAAAGAGAAGTACAAGGACGTCGAGGCCGACGTGCGTCGCCTCCTCGCGCAGGGAGAGAGCCTGCGCGACGCCCTCCTCGCCCAGCTCGAAGGCGATATAAAGGTCTACGGCCAGGTTTCGGCCGCCTATCGCCTGCCCAAGGGCACGCCAGCGGAGAAGGCAGTGCGCTCTCAGGCCATCCAGGCGGCGCTGAAGGAAGCCACGATGGTGCCCCTGGAGATAGCCCGGCTGTGCGGCAAGGTGATGGACCTGTGCCTGCCGGCCACGCAGAAAGGCAACGTGGCGGCAGTCAGCGATGCGGGCGTCGGGGTGGCGGTCGCGGAAGCGGGGCTGCGCAGCGCGGCCCTCAACGTGAAGATCAACCTCGGGATGATCAAAGACGAGGACTTCGTCAAAGAGAAGCAGCGGCTGCTCGACAACTACCTGGAAGGCAAGGCCGCCTTCAAAGACGACGTGCTGCGCCAGGTCGAGGAGAAGCTATAGTAAGTTCGTAAGTAATACAGTCCGATTAGTTGGGAGGTGCTATGGCAGCCAAGATACTTGATGGCAAGGCGCTAGCCGCGGCGATGAAGGAAGAGGTCAAGGTCGACGTCGCCGCATTCAAGGAAGAGCACGGCTTTGCCCCTGGCATTACCGTCGTGCAAGTGGGTGCCGACCCCGCCTCGGAACGCTACGTCCGCCAGATCGGCCGCACGTTCGAGCAGGCCGGCATGGTCTTCTCCCTCCGCCAACCGGAGGAGTCCATCTCCCAGGCGGAGATGATCGATCTACTCAACGAACTCAACGACGACGCCTCTGTCAGCGGCGTCATCGTGCAGATGCCCCTCCCCAAGCACCTGCCGCAGGAGATCGTGGCCGGCACCATCTCTCCACTGAAGGACGTGGACGGGATCAACCCTGTGAACGCGGGTCGGCTGCTGGCCGGCACCGGCCGCTTCTTCGCGCCCGCCACCCCCAGCGGCGGGATGGAGATACTGCGACGCGAAGGCGTTGAGGTGAAGGGCAAGCGGGCGGTCGTCGTCGGCCGCAGCAACATCGTCGGCAAGCCCATGGCCCTGCTTCTCCTGCATCAACATGCGACGATCACCATCTGCCACTCGCGCACGCGGGACCTCCCCGCGGTCACCCGCGAGGCGGACATACTGGTGGCGGCCATCGGCAAGCCCCGTCTCATCACCCGCGACATGGTCAAACCGGGAGCAGTGGTAATCGACTTCGGCGTCAACGTGGTCGACGGAAAGGCCGTGGGGGACGTCGACTTCGCCGCCGTGCAGGAGGTGGCCTCGGCCATCACGCCGGTTCCCGGCGGCACGGGACCCATGACCAACATGATGCTTCTGCGCAACACCCTGGAAGCAGCGAAAATGACGTTAGCCGAGTAGAACTCGGCGAGAGCCGCCCGACCGTCTCAAGAGGGGATAGGTCATTGCCCGGACTGGGAGGGGGATGCCAGCGGGGCAGCGGCCTACACTCGGCCCGGGCGGCGACTCTAACCACGGATATGGAGGTAAGGCATTAGTGTCCGAAGTAAAGAACCAAGCTGCCGTTCCTAGCGATCTGGATATCGCCCAGGCAGCCCAGCTCAAGCCCATCCTGTCCATCGCCGAGAGCCTCGGCCTCAGCGAAGAAGACACCGAGCTCTACGCC
>JAJZQK010000749.1 GCA_021847625.1 Chloroflexota bacterium | reverse complement strand
GGAGTCGATACCCTGGAGGCCGGCCAGGAAAATGACCCCGAAGTAGCCGACGTTGCGCCAGACGGCGGTGATGATCACAGAGAGCATCGCCGTGTTCGTATCGGATAGCCACCTCAGCTGGGGCAAGTGCACCGTACCCGCCAGCTGGTTCATAATGCCGTAGTTCGGCTCGTAGATCCAGGTCCACACCGCGGCGATGACGATGACCGAGGTGACGGCGGGCGTGTAGTAGGTGCCGCGGAAGAAGTTGATCCCCCGCAGGGGTTGGTCGAGCGCCAGGGCGAGCAGCAACGAAAGGACGACGATGCTGCCGATCACGCCGAAGGTGAAGACCGCCGTGTTGAGCACGCTGTCGATGAACACCTGGTCCTGCAGCAGCTCCTCGTAGTTGCGCAGGCCCACGAACGTCATCGTCGGCGAGAGCATGTTCCACTCGTGGAAGCTCAGGTAGAAGGCGTAGACGACCGGAAAGGCCACGAAGACCGCCAGGTACGCCAGCACGGGGCTCAAGAAGATGTAGCCCCAGCGCGTCTCTTCCTTGAAGACCTCTCGCCCCAGACGGCCTAGAAGCGACCCGCGGGCCCCTGCCGAAGGCTTGTATGTAGGTGATCTTAGCATTGTTTGCACACCCGTCTATGTGTCGTTGTACCAAGGCAACGCCGGGAGCATAGCACAGGCGTGCGGCCAAGTCAAACGTGGCTGGCAGCCTGGGGGCCCCAGGACTGTTGACACGCTTGCGGGCGGGTGGTATAGTGCCCGCAAGCAAGTTAATTAAAAGAAAAGAATTACATAAAGGTGACGATGTCTTCCCTGCTCGGGTCTAACTTGCCGCTGGTGAAAAGGCAAAACCGCAGTCTCGTGATGCGCATACTCCTCCATCACGGGCCGATCTCTCGCACGGAGATCTGCCAGATGACGCGCCTCACGCCCGCCACGATCAGCAACGTGATCGGCGGCCTTAAGGAGAGCGCGTTGGTGGTCGAGCTGGGCACCCAGCAGCAGCCGGACTCGCATCGGGTGGGGCGGCGCCGCCTCCTCGTCGACCTTAACACGGACGGCCTGTACGTGATTGGAGCCTACCTGGGGATCACCCACATCCGCGTGGGGATCGGCAACCTCCGTGGCAAGCTGCTCGCGAAGACCGCCGTCCCCAACGAGGGCCATTGCAGCCCGGAATACGCCTTCTCCGTGGTCTACGAGCAGGTGCAGGAGGTGCTCCGGCGGGCCCAGGTCCCCAGGGAAAGGGTCCGCGGCATCGGCGTCGGCTCGGTGGGGCTCGTGAACAGCAGTTCGGGCGAGATCGTGGACATGCCGTACCACGGGTGGGAACACGTAGCCGCCAGACGGGACCTGGAAGGGCTGCTCGGCCTACCCGTGGTGGTGGACAACGGCCGCCGCACGATGGCCATCGCCGAGTCTTCGCTCGGCCTGGGGCAGGATGTGAACAGCGTGATGCTCGTGCACGTGTCCACCACCGTGGGGGGCGCCGTCGTCTTCCGCCGGGAAGTGCTGGAGGGGGCCAACTATGCCGCCGGCAAGCTCGGCCACTTAATTGTAGACGAAGACGGCGAGCGCTGCGCCTGCGGCCGCTACGGCTGCCTCGACAGCGTCGCCTCGGGCGCCGCCATCGTCGCCCAGGCCCGCCGGGCCGCGAGCAGTGGCAAGGCCAATGGGTTACTCGCCTTGGCAGGTGGCAGGGTCGAGAGTATTAACGCCGAGACGGTCTTCCGGGCCGCCGAGGAGGGAGATGAAACGGCGGCCGCCATCGTCGATAGGTCGGCATACTACGTCGGCGTTGGCGTCGCCCATTACGTGTCCTTGTTTGATCCCGAGATAATCATCCTCTCCGGCGACGTCGCCCTGCGCGGCGGCGATAGGTACAAGAAGCAGGTTGCCGACGTCGCGAACGAGAGGGCGTATCGACCGGCCTGCCGGAAGGTAGAGCTAGTGTATACCAACTTCGGCACCGACCTGGAGGTCATCGGGCCGATATCTCTGGCGCTGCAGCGATTCGTCTACTCGGCGGACTCCCCGGCCCTCACCGGCGGGAGCACGCGGCGAGGGATTCTGGAGCCTTTGGAGGAAAGCGAAAGAGCCATCGTGTAACAGGTCTTCCATCCTTTCAGTCGGACCTTCGTTCTCTGCGGCGGATGGGTCGTAGGGGACGAAGAGCAATCTAGTTGCCGGGGGCCTATACCAAAGGGAGTCCGATTACTGTATACTTACGCCGCCTCGCGACCCAATGCCGCGGGTAGCTGAGCCAGCGCCAAACGAGCGCCATCGGGGATGCCCGTAAGGCAGCTGGCCTGCCCGAAGGATGGAACGCCAGCTAGGAATCTTGGTTCGGGGACCACGGGTACTGCCCGTTGGCGATACACCCAAATAATCCACGTGGAGGAGAAGATGGGCAATCCGCTGAACACAAGGGCACTGAGCAGGAGGGAGCTGCTCAAAGGCTTGACGGTAACTGCTCTGGCCGTGGGCACGGGCGCCGTGTTCACCACCGGCT
>JAJZQK010000030.1 GCA_021847625.1 Chloroflexota bacterium | reverse complement strand
TCAAGATGGAGGCGGTCGGCCGCGGGTTGTTGCCGAACGCACCCGCCGACTGATCCATCGTCCCGCCGGCCCCCGGCCAGGGGGCGGATCTATGCTGATGGTGCAACTCGGCCATCGTTCAGCAGCCAACCCATGGCTAAGCTACCAAGACCTGGCGCAGAGTTAACACTCACGTAATACTTCAGTAAGATACTTACCGTAGACGCCCGGCCGGAGCGCAGCATGGCTTGGTCGCGGTTCACCATGGGCACCAACAGCCTGGTCCTCTTCGACGGGGCGACCAACAAGGTGGCCACCACCCTGGCCAACGTGGGCAGTGGCTCGGGGGTAGCCGTGAACCCCACGACCAACCTGGTCTACGTGGCCGACGCCGGCAAGGACGCCGTGGCGGTGGTGCAGGGCTCGTCCCAGGCCGCTGCCCAGACTCAGACCGGCACCGGCCAGCCGACGGCGCTGCCCAACACGGGCCAGCCCGCCCTGCCGACGACGGCCGTGCTTGTAGCCGGGCTGGCGCTGGTGGGACTGGGACTGGCGATCAGGAAGAGGGTGTGGGAATAGGAAGGATAAGCATCCTCCCTTCTGCGGCCTCAGTTGAAACTACCGCCTTGGTGGACTACACTTGGATTGGGACGCCACCGAGGTCAAGGTGGTGTTTTGGGTAGTCTTGTGTGCAAATGGGTCGCCGAGCGGACGGTGGCCCGTAGGGTTTGGGCGGCTCCGTTGGTCCGCCACCTTCCGGCAGCGGACAGCAGGCTGGGCAGCCGAGTGGTGAGATACGATGGGTGGAACGCAGAGGCCGATGCGACGATTCATCCCCTATCTGGTTCTGGTGGCAATTCTGTTGGCGGGGATCTTCCTGTTCGATCTGTTCGTGATAACGGGTGAGATACCGCTGGCCGTTCTCTACGCCATCCCCGTCCTCATTTCCGCTCAGTTTCTCCCCGCCCCAATTACCGCCGCCACTGCCGGCGTTGCCCTGGTGTTGTACGGGGTCAACCTGACCTTGGATCAGGTGGGACTGGCGGTTTCGGCGCTGAACTTGGTGGCTTTGGCGATTATCGGCTATCTGGGCTACCTCGTCGCCGCCCGCATCCGTGACGTCGAGCTGGCCCGGCGCAACCTGCAGAACTTCATGGGAATGGTGGCGCACGATCTGCGCGGGCCTCTTACCACCTTGTCGGGCTACGCGCAGCTTCTCGAACGCTCTGACTTGCCCGCCGAGCGGCGGCAAGCGGGGCTCACGGTGATTCGCGACTCGGCGCAGCGGATGAATCGCCTCGTCACCGACCTTGTGGACGCCGTGCGCATCGGCGCCGGGAGCTTCCAGGTGCGCCCCCAGCACGTGGACCTGGCCGCGCTGGCCCGCGACACGGTGGAGACGCAGGAGCACCTGACGCCGGAGAAGGAGATCGAGCTGGATACGCCCGAGCATCTGGAAGGCGATTGGGACCCGGACCGGCTCGCGCAGGTGATGGGCAACCTTCTGAGCAACGCCGCCAAGTATAGTCCCGACGGCGGTGCGATCGAGGTGCGCCTGCGCCAAGAGGACGGGCAAGCCGTCGTTAGCGTTTCCGATCAGGGTATCGGCATCAAGCCCGAGGACCTGGACTTGCTGTTCCAGCCTTTCTCGCGCCTCTACGCCGAGCGGACGACGAGCGGCGTTGGCCTGGGCCTCTATATATCCAAGGCGATCGTCGTCGCGCACGGCGGGCGTATCTGGGCGAAGAGCAAAGGGCTCGGCAACGGCGCCACCTTCTCCTTTACCCTGCCGCTCAGCCGCTAAACAGTCCGACGTAGCCATTGCTGCTCGGGTGCCCGCTACCGGGAGGGCCAGTGGAGCCTCTGCCGGCGCCCCTGTCATCCCCGCGCAAGCGGGGATCCAACGTTATTTGTAGGGGCGAACGGCGTTCGCCCTCCGGCCGCGCACTGGCTGGATTCCCGCTTCCGCGGGAATGACGGAACCGGCCGGCCGTGCAGCAAGGATAAGGCCGGACTATTTGGTCGTCCCTCGCTCATCACCACAACCTCACTATTGACCCATCGCCAGGCACCACGTAAACTGAGCATGCGCACTGCAACTGTGACAAGCATCTTCCCGGCGGCCGGTGGGAACGGCCATGTTTCCACGAGAGGCGAATCGCGAAAGGAGAAGTGATGGCATGATCAAGCCCGGTACATTGAGGTACGAGGTGGTCCCAGGCTGGGAGCAGCTACCTGCCGGTTTCACGCACCGCGACATCGTGGGCATCGGCGTCGACTCGCGCGATCGCGTCTACGTCCTTACGCGCATGCAGCCGCGGGTGATCGTCTACGAGCGGGACGGTACCTTCGTCGGCACCATCGGCGAGGGGGTGTTCACCGAGCGCACGCACGGGCTCACCATCGGTCCCGACGACGCCATCTACTGCGTGGACGACGGCGACCATACCGTGAGGAAGTTCATGCCGGATGGGAAGCTGGTGATGACGATCGGCACGGCCGGCGTCTCCTCCGACACCGGCTATGTGCGGGAAAGCGGCGTCGCCAGCATCAAGCGAGGGGGACCGCCCTTTAACCGGCCTACCGGCCTGGCCGTGGCGCCCAGCGGCGATCTGTACGTTTCCGACGGCTACGGCAACGCCCGCGTGCATCGCTTCTCCGCCAGCGGCAATCTCCTTTGCTCCTGGGGAGAGCCGGGCACCGACTCCGGCCAGTTCCACTTGCCGCACGGCATCTGGGTCGCGAAGGATAGTAGGGTCTTCGTGTGCGACCGGGAGAACGACCGCATTCAGATCTTCACCCCCGAGGGCGAGTACATCGACGCATGGACGCAGGTGCAACGGCCGACGGACGTCTTCATGGACCGGGAGGGCCTGGTGTACGTCTCGGAGCTCTGGTGGCGGCCCGGGCAGCGGTCCTTCACGCATGGGGTGATCGAGAAAGACCAGTACGGCCGGGTCAGCGTGTTCGACCCGGAAGGGACGCTCGTCGTGCGCTGGGGCGGCGCGCCGCCGTGCGCGCCGGGGAACCTCTGCGCTCCCCATACCCTGTGCGTCGACTCGCACGGCGACCTCTACGTGGGCGAGGTGACCTACACGTTCGCCGGCAAAGAGGGCGCTGTGCCGGAAGACTGCCACACTCTGCAGAAGTTCCAACGGGAGGAAGCTCCAGCCTCATCACGAGAACCATCCCGTTGACAAGGAACCTGCAATGCGGTACTATGCCTCTACTTACGAATCATAATCTCATATTATGAGTAGCCGAGTTGGGGATGACCGGTGGCGCAGGCGATCCAGAGGATCACGCTAAGTGAACAAGTGGCCAACGCGATCAAGGGGCTGATCGCGGAGAAGGGGCTGGGTCCGGGCGACAAGCTGCCCTCGGAACCGGTGTTGGGCCGGGAGTTCGGCGTGAGCCGGATCGTCGTCCGCGAGGCCCTGCGCGCGCTGAGCTCGGCGGGGGTGCTGCATATCCACCATGGCAAGGGCACCTTCATCGCCGAGTTCAATGGCCGGTGCATCGCCGAGCAGCTTTCCTTCGGCCTTACCGACGACCGTTCATTCTTCGATCAGATGATCGACCTTCGCCTGGTCGTTGAGTCGGGTGGTCTGGACCTCTCCGCGGCGCGGGCGACGGCGGAGGACTGGGCGCGCCTGCGGGAAATCATCTCCGAGATGCGGGTGGCCGCCGAGACGGGTTCCCCTACCGAGCCTGTCGACCTGCAATTCCACAAGACGCTCCTCGACGCCGCCAAGAACGCTCCCCTGAGTCGCCTGGGCGACGTGCTGGCGGCGTTCTTCCGTCTGGCGGCGGACGCTTACCCTCCGCTGAGCGCGATGTACACCCCCGAGGAGCAGGTGCGCGAGCACGAGGCCATCCTCGGCGCCGTGGAGGCGGGGGAAGTCGACAAGGCCAAGCAATTGCTCAAGGAGGCCCTAGAGCGGTATAAGACGCTTCCCTCCTGTCAGTTGGCCGGCTAAATAGTCCGGCGTTATGCTTGCTGCACGGCCGGCCGGTTCCGTCATTCCCGCGGAAGCGGGAATCCAGCCAGTGCGTGGCCGGAGGGCGAACGCCGTTCGCCCCTACAAATAACGTTGGATCCCCGCTTGCGCGGGGATGACAGGGATGCCGGCAGAGGCTCCACTGGCCCTCCCGGTAGCGAGCACCCGGGCAGCAACAACTACGTCGGACTATTTAGGCGCCGACGCGGCGTGACCGGCGGACGATTGGACCGCGAGTTCTCACCAAGGAGGAACCCAGGCTATGGCAGGCGCCCCTCATTGGGATATTCTCAGCCGGGAGCAGGCCGCGCAGGTGCACGAGCGGGCGCTCCACCTACTTGCCCACACCGGCATCGTCTTCCAAAGTGACACGGTGGTTCGCCGCTTCGCGGAGGCGGGAGCGGAGGTGGACAAGGACAAGCAGCTCGTAAAGCTGCCCACCAAGTTGGTAGAGGGACTCCTCGCCAGCGTGCCGCGCGAGTTCCCGCTGGGGGCGGCCGACCCCAGCCTCGACTGCACCGCCAGCACCGGCGCTACCCTCTGCCGGCCCATCGTCGGCTGCTCCTACGTCCTCGATTCCCAAACGGGCGAACGCCGCGAGCCCACGTCGGCGGACGCCAGGGACATCGCCCACCTTCTCGACGGGCTCTCCACCTACTCTTTCGGCGGCACCGTCGCCTATCCCGCCGACGAGGCGCCCATGAGCCGGGACGTCTACTACCTCAAGCTCTTGCTTGAGAACGCGCGCAAGCATGTGATCGTCTCCCCATACGGGGCGCAGAACATCGCCTACATGTGCGAGATGGCGGTGGCCGTGGCCGGTAGCGAGCAGGCCCAACGCGAGCGGCCGCGCTTTCACGTCCTCACCGCCCCCACCAGCCCCCTGCGCTTCTCGGAGACGCAGACGGAGATGATCGTCAAGGCTTCCGAGCTGATGATCCCCAATCAGATGTCCAGCACGCCGATGGCGGGGGCGACGAGCCCCGTCACCCTGGCTGGGCAGGCGCTCCTGCTGCACGCCGAGAACCTGGCCGGCATCGCCTTGACCCAGCTCATCCGGCCGGGGTGTCCGGTGTACTATGCCGCGCGCGCCAACTCTATGGATATGCGCACGGGCAACTCGCTGTGGGGGGCCGTCGAGTGGGCCCTGACGGGCGCGGCCTGTCTGCAGATAGCCCGCGGGCTAGGGTTGATCTGCGATAGCTTCGGCTGCATCAGCGATTCCAAGGCGATGGACGAGCAGGCGGCGATCGAGAAGACGATGAGTGCCACTATCATCGCCCTGGCCGGGGCCAACATCATCTCCGGTGGCGGCTACCTGGAGACGATCAACACCACGAGCCTGGAGCAGCTGGTCATCGACGACGAGATTCAGGGGATGCTCTACCGGGTGCTGCAGGGGGTCGAGGTCAGCGAGGAGACGTTGGCGGAGAACCTCATCGACCGCGTGGGGCCGGGGGGTAACTACCTGGGCGAGGAGCACACCCGCCGCCATTATCGTCGCGAGCACTACCTGCCCAAGATCCTGGACCGCGACCTCTGGGACGTCTGGCAGGCCAAGGGCGGCAAGGACCTCGTCCAGAAGGCGCGGGAGCGAGCCCAAAGCCTGCTGAGCGCGGCGCAGCCCGTACCTCTGCCCGAGGAGACGACCCGTGAGCTGGAGCGAATTCTCAAGGCGGCGCGTACTGCCTTGGTGGCAGTCTAGGGGACTACACTCTAGGGAGGGAAGGCCATGGAGGCATCGGCATTACGCGAAGGTCTGTCCGAGGCGGTGATCGTCGGAGACAAGGATAAGGTCGGGGGACTCGTGAGAGATGGCCTGGCCCAGGGTCAGGATCCACTCGTCCTCTTTGCCGCGCTGACCGCGGGCATCGAGGAGGTGGGGCGGCGTTTCGAGGTCGGGGACTACTTCATCCCCGACCTCGTGATCGGCGGCAACGCGATGAAGGCGGGCGCCGATCTGATTAGCGTGGAGATAGCTAGGCGCGAAGTGGCGCGGCAGTCCTCGGGGAGGCTGCTGATTGGTACCGTGAAGACCGATCTGCACGACATCGGCAAAAACCTGGTCGCCCTGATGTTCCAGGTGAACGGGTTCGAGGTCATAGACTTGGGGGTCAACGTCCCCATGGAGCGGTTTGTGGAGGCCGTCCGCGAGGAGCGGCCGCGGGTCGTGGGGTTGTCCACCCTCCTGACTGTCGGCATGCAGATGCAGGCGGAGACGTTGAAGGCCCTGTCCAGAGCCAACCTACGAAAGGAGGTGATCGTCCTCGTCGGCGGGGCGCCCGTCAACCAGCGTTGGGCCGATGAGATAGGCGCCGACGGCTACGCTTCCAACGCCGTGGCGGCGGTGGGGCTCGCCAAGCGCCTCTTGCAGGGACAGAAGGACTTAGGGGAGTGATTACGTAATCGTAGTCTTCATAAGAAAGGAAGGAGCTCTACTGATGGAGAAGGAGCGCAAACGGTACCTAACGCGTCGTAACTTTCTCAAGCTGAGTACCGCCGCCGTGGGCGTGGGGCTGCTGCAGGCGTGCAGCGCGGCCACCCAGCCGACGCCGGTGCCCCAACCGACGCCGGTGAAGCCGGCTGCTCAAGTGCCACAGCCTCCCCAACTGCAGCCCACGGCGGCGGCGCCAACCCAGGCCCCGACGGCCGCGCCTACCAAGCTGGCCGGTCCCAAGAAGGGTGGTACCTTCACCCTCGCCTATACGCCGACTATCATGGAATTCAACCCCGTGAAGCTGGACACGGGCAACTATGCCTTCCAGCGAGCCATGTTCAACACGCTCGCCCACTACGACCCCCATCTCAACCTGGTGCCGGAGCTGGCGGAGAAGTGGGATTTCTCGGCCGACGGTAAGACCGTCACCTTCAAGCTTAGGGAGGGCGTGAAGTACCACTCGGGCCGCGAGTTCACCTCCGACGACGTCAAGGCCTCCTGGGAGTTTGCCTCGACCGACCCCAACACGACGATGCGCGTGCTGTTCAAGGCGATCAAGAACGTGGAGACGCCGAACAAGTACACGGCCGTTTTCAAGTACGACACCGTCTATGCCGGGGTCTTCGACGCCCTGGACACCCTCTACATCATCGACAAGGAGACGATCGCCGACCGGGCCAAGACGGCGGTGGGCACCGGCCCCTTCAAGTTCGACAAGTACCAACCCAACGACCGCTTGGAGATGGTGCCATTCGCGGACTACTGGGACAAGGGCAAGCCGCACCTCGACCGGTACATCATCCGCACGATCCCTGATGCCCCCTCGATGGTCATTGCCCTCGAGACGGGAGCGGTGGACGCGATATGGCAGCCGAGCTACATCGACCTCGTGCGGCTGAAGGAATCGGGCGGCAAGTACGTGGCGGACATGGGCGCGCCCGGCGCGCAGATGTACAACCTGGCCATCAACGTGAAGGAGAAACCGCTCGACAACAAGAAGGTGCGCCAGGCGATGGCCTGGTCAATAGACCGGGCGCGGTTCTGTCGCACCGTGTTGCAGGGGCTCATCGAGCCGACGTGCCTGATGTGGCCGACGCACTCCTGGGCCTACTTCAAGGACCTGGAGGGGAGCATCGGCTTCGACCTCGACAAGGCCAAGTCGCTCCTGGCGGAGGCGGGTTTCCCCAACGGCTTTGACACCGACATGTCGGTTTCCTCGCAGCGCTATCCCGGATCGGTCGAGCTGGCGCAGATCATGCAGGCGGATCTAAAGAAGATCGGCGTCAACATGCAGATCTCGGATATGGAGATGGCGGCGTACAGCTCGACGGTGATCAACAAAGGCGATCATCGGATGACGATCATCGCCTACGGCCGCTTGAACCGGGACCCGGGAACGCTGGTAAGCGCCGCCAAGGCCTGGTACACGGAGAAGCAGGGAACCTGGACGCATTTCGAGTCGGCAGAGTACGACCAGATGCGGACGGAGTTGGAGGCGATGCTGGATCGCGACAAGCGCCAGGCGCTCTGCCGCAAGATCCAGGAGTTCGCGCTGGACGAGTGCTTCACGAATCCGGTGGCCTACCAGCAGCGAGCGTATGCGTATGCCAGCTACGTGAAGGGCTTCGGCTACGATATGGACAACGCCCCGTTCGTCTCCGAGTTCTGGCTCGACAAGTAGACCCGAGTCACAGCCAACTGGTGGGCCACTCCGACTCAGTGTTCGGAGTGGCCCACCAATCCTTTTATCTATACGCGACCAGGGATAGGCAACTAGCAGGGATGGTGTCTTGATGGTAGGTAGACAGAGCGTTTCTACCGATATCCTCATTATCGGCGGCGGTAGTGCCGGGGCGATGGCCGCCATTCGAGCGAAGGAGGTCGCCCCCGCCCTCGACGTGACCGTCATGGAGAAAGGCGGGCTAAGGCGGGCCGGCACGCTGGCGATGGGCATGGACGCTATGAACGTCGTCGTCATTCCGGGCGTTACGACCGAAGGCGACTACCTCACCGCTATTCGTCTCCTCACGGAGGGCATCTACGACCCGGCGCCCCATCGGGTCGTCGCCCGGCGGAGCCTGCCGCTGGTGAAGAAGCTCGAGTCGTGGGGCGTCAAGTTCGGGCACGGTCCCGACGGCGCCTACGTCCTGCACCAGATCCACCCGAACGCGGCCTTCACCGTGCCGATGGAAGCGCCCGACCTCAAGGTGCTGCTGGCGGGTACGGTGGAGCAGCTCGGCGTGCGGGCGATCAACCGGACCATGGCGCTGTCGCTGCTGTTGGACGACCGCGGCGTCTGCGGGGCCCTTGGGCTCGACATCCGCAGCGGCGCGCTCGTCGTCTGCACGGCCAAGGCCGTCATCCTTACCGCCGGGGGCGCCGCTCGCTTCGGGCTCCCTGGCTCCGGCTACCTCTTCGGCACTCTCGACTTCCCTGGCAACGCGGGCGATGGCTATGCTCTCGGCTATCGGGCCGGGGCCTCGCTAGTGAACATGGAGTACACGAGCAACCATGCCATAACCAAGGATATCGGCGTGCCGATAACCTCCGTGGCCATTCCCCTAGGCGGCATCGTCGTCAACTCCCGGGGTGAGCCCGTGCAAAGCGCCGAACGAAGCAAGACCGGCAGCTACTTCCAGCAGTCGGCCAAGAGGTTTGGCGAGCAGCAAGCCCACGGACCGCTCTTCCTGCGGGTGAGCCATCTGCCTGAGGAGAGGATTCGGGAGATCGAAAGGATACTCTTCAGCACCGAGCGGCCGGCCCAGAAGCGTTTCTTCGAGCAGCGCGGGATCGACCTGCGCAAGGACGACGTCGAGCTGGGTCCCACGGAGTACAAGCTCTGTAGCGGCCACGGCATGGCCGGCCTACTGGTGAACGACAGAGCCGAAACGACTCTGCCCGGTCTGTACGCCGCCGGCGATGTCGCCTCCGTGCCCTTCCAATACCTCACCGGCGCCTTCGTGATGGGCGAGGTGGCTGCCGAACAAGCCTGCGAGGCCGTCGGTCGTAGACACCAACCGGCGGTTCCGGAGGCAGTGGTCGCCGACTGGGAACGTGAAATCGTGCGGCTATTGGCGCACCGGCCGGGCCTGGAGGTCTCTCCCCACGAGTTCGAGTACAAGGTGCGGCGCATCATTAACGAGTACGTCACTCCGCCCAAGAACGAGTGGAAGCTGCGGAACGCCGTCGCCTGGATGCACGCCTTGCGCGAAGAACTACCGAAGGTGGTACGCGTGCGGGATGCGCACGAGCTGTCCCGCTACTGGGAAGTGGAGTGCATAATCGACTGCGCCGAGCTCTCGGCGACGGCGGGTGCCGTGCGCAAGGAGAGCCGTTGGGGGCCGAAACACCGCCGCACGGACTACCCCGAGCGTGACGACGCCAATTGGCTCAAGCACGTCGTGCTGAGGCGTGGCGCGGAGGGGACAGCGGCCGTCGACTGCCGGCCGGTTGAGCCCGCGGCGGAGGGAGGGCAAGCATGAACGTCGTCGTGGATCGAGACCTGTGCACGGGTTGCGGCACCTGCGTGGATGTCTGCCCGCTGGATAACCTCCGCTTGGATGACGAGGGGTTTGCCCGCGAGGGCTACGACGAGTGCTGGTACTGCAACGCCTGCGAGGTCGACTGCCCGGAGGGGGCAATAAGGCTCGTGCTGCCGTTCCTTGTGCGCTAGCCGATCGATTTGCCAGTCGCCAAGGGGCGAACGACTTAGACGGAATCGACACAGCTTTCTGGGTAGCCGCGTTTGGGGCTCGCCTATTTGGTGGAGCGTGGTATGATGTTCTTAGGGACTGAACCTGGGGTTGATTTGGCGGTGTGATGGGGGTGGAAGCAGGGGTTAGGGCCACCGGTAAGGCAGCTGGTTGAGATGCACGCCGCCCGGGCGGTATCGCGCCACTGGCAGCCAAACTGTAACCGTAAGAGAGAACTTACGTTTCTACTTATAGTAGACAAAGCTAGGCTCGCCGAGGAGCCGGCTGGAAGGGTGGTCGACCATGGACATAGGCAGAAGCACGATTGGCGCCTTGCGTCGGCTGGTCAGCGGGTCGTCTTGGGCTGCTCGCAGGGTGTCGCCGTATCGGTTTCTGCGCGCCCGGCAGCGCGGCGGCGTCGCCGTGCCGCCCGCCGTCGAAGCGGATGCGGTAGCTGAGGGTCGATCGTTGGCCGTCGAGGGGGCAGCCCTTGCGGCTGCCGCCGAAACCGTTGAACGGGACAGTCAGGTCCTGGCCGAGGCCCGCGAGCCCGAACCGGAGCCGAGCGACCCGCTGCTGGAGGAGGCGATGGGTTACGTGGCGGCGCGCCAATGGGGGCGCGCCCAGCAGTTGCTGGAGCGGGGCATCCGCGAGGGGCGTAGCGGGGACTTCGGGACTTATCTATCGGAGGTGCGGGCCATCCGCCGCTGTGAGCGCCAGCTCAGGAAGTGGCCCCGCGATGCGACGCTCTATCTGGAGCTCGGCAGGCGCTACTTCGCGCTGGACCTGGGCGAAGAGGCCCTCTCGGAGTTCTCCCGCGCCATCGAGCTAAACCCCGAGCTGGCCGAGGCCCATCACGCCCTGGCGCTGGAGTACCTATTCGAGAACAACGAAGAGGCCGCGCGCTATGCCGCCACGAAGGCAAACGAGCTCGACCCCTCGCTGCCCACCTTTGCTGCCCTCCAGGAAGCCTTGGAGGAAGCCGAGGAGGAGGCCGGCAGCCGTCTCTAGAGATCGGCCGCGGGTGTCTCTTTTGCCTGGCGGTTCCTGCTTGGGCAGCGGGGAGGAGAGCATCCGCGAAGGAGGAAAGCAGACCATGACGATGACGTCAAGAGAGCGTGTACTGATGGCCTTGCGGCGCGAGGAAGCCAACCGCGTGCCGATCGATCTCGGCGCCCGGCATAGCATCCACTTCTTTGCCCACCGCGCCCTCCTCAGCCCCCTCGAGAGGGGCTTTGTTGCCTTAGCCCGCTGCTTCAGCGGCGGGCGGACAGCCCGTACCTACGGTCCTCATTGTTGGACCAACAAACGGGGCGGCCGGCGTCGAGCGAGCTCATTACCCCTCCGCTCACCCCTTCCGCGGGAGGGAACGCTGACTCGTCCCTGGCCGAACTAATCGAGGGGCGCCGCTCTCTCGCAGGCGCCCCTCGAATCGTTATCGGCGGTTAAGCGGTCAGTCTGTCACCCAGCCACCATGGACCGGGTACTCGCTGCACAGGAACTCCAGGTAGGCCGGCCGGTTCTTGACGTTCTCGGCAAAGGCGCGCTGGAGGGCGGGGATGATCTCCGCCGGTTCGCTGACGTCCTCGGCGTAGTAGCCGAGGGCCTTAACTGCTTCCGAGGCGTCGGCCACGGAGTGCTCCGAGACCTGGTAGGTATAGGGGTCGTGCCCGGGGCCCCAGAAGCCCGGCCCATAGCCGGCAAACGAGCCGTTGTTGATGTGGATCGTCGTCACGCCGATGCCGTGGCGGACGAGGGCCTCGAAGTTGCCTAGCATGTAGCTCACCCCGGCGTCGCCGGTGATGTTCACGCACTGGCGCTCCGGGTAGGCCAGCTTGGCCCCAATGGCGGCGGCGAGGCCGAAGCCTAGCGTCGAGACGTTGCCCCAGCCAAGGAACCCGTGGGGGATGAGTGACTCGTAGATCGTGCTCGTCTGGTCGCGCGTGTTGCCGGAATCGGGGCTCACGAACGAGTTGTTGAGGTCGATCGCCTTCATCAGGTCCGCGTAGACCCGGTAGGGGTTGATCGGCTTCTCGTCCGATTCCATCGCCGGGCGGTACTTGGCCAGGAACTGCTCCTTGGCGGCTTTGATCTCCTCGATCAGACCCGTCTTTGGCTTGACGCCGCCCCCGGTCTGGGCGGCCGTCTCGGCCACCAACGCCTGCAGGGTCAGCTTGGCATCGCCGATGAGGGCGAAGTCGGTCCGGTAGCTTTTGTTGATATCCAGGGCGTCTACCGTGCACTGGACGATTGTCTTGCCCTGGGCGCCCGGGATGGCGTGGCTGAAGCGGCCGGGCGAGAGGCTGGAGCCGATGGCGAAGAGAAGGTCGCACTCGCGCAGGTGGGCTGCCGCCAGCTCGCCGCGCACGCCGACGGAGAGGGGATGGTTCTCAGGAAAGGCGCTCTTGCCCTTGAGAGTGGTGAGCACGGGTACCTGGGCTATCTCGGCGAACTGGCGCAGTTCCGTGAGGGCGTTGGCGTAGAACACCCCTTCGCCGACGTAGAGCAGGGGATTCTTCGCCGCCAGCAGAGCCTTCACGGCGGCCTTCACGTCGTCAGGGTCCGGGCCCGAGCGCCAACCCCTCACGGGCACGTAGGGGTGCGCGTCCTCGTCGTACTCGCCGAGTCCCCGGGGCAGAGTCACGAGGACCGGACCGGGCCGGCCCGTGCGCAGGTGGGTGAAGGCCCGCCGCATGAACTCCGGCACGCGCTCGGCCTGATCGATCTGGCCGATCCACTTGGTGACGGCGTGGAAGCCGAGCGAGATATCGTAGTGACTGCTGCCGGTGGCCCCCGCCGGCACGCCGTCGGTGAGGCAGAGTACGGGCGAAGAGTCTTCGTAGGCCTGGGCGAGGGCGCCGTAGGCCATCTGCAGGCCGGCACAGTTGAGGCCGCCCATTACCGTAAAGACGCCGATCTGCTTGCCGCCGGTGGCGCGCGACAACCCATCGGCGACGGCTGCCGCGAACCTCTCCTCCCGCATCATCACCAGCGGGACGCCCTCCTCTCCGAGGGCATTGTTAATACCGCAAACTGGGAAGGTGGATACCCACTTTACGCCTTCCGCCTTCAGAATGCGCACGAGACCATTAGCTGCTTTGACGGGCTTCACGGCCCCTCCTTTCGATTCCGTCGGCGCCGCAGGCCCGGCGCCGAGTGCTATCTCCAGCATGGCTGGAGCACCCCAGGTGGGCCGCTGCCCATCGTTCCCGCGGCCTGGGCGGTAGCAGGAGCGATCGGAACGACCCTGGCTCAGACACTATACCACCAGGCAGGCCGTCTGTTCAACAGTCGAGTGCTCCTGTCCATTGGGAAGAATCGGCCTCTGCCGGCGACCATTTGGCATCGAGCGTTCTGGCATCGCTTACACCCCCTCCGACCGCCCGAAGCGGCGCAAGCTAGATCAAGCGTCTTTGTTGTTGACAAGTGATGGCTTGGCGGGTATATTAGGCCTGCCGGCTCTGGCCGGCAGAGTAGTTGTGGGATGCGGTGGTTTGCTGGGCTCTGCGACGCAGAGTACTCTACAGGGGGTGTGGGGTGGTTGGGGGTAGTCGACTTTTCCCCGTGCTGCCGGCTGTTCGGCGGCGCAGTCTGGCCGTGGGTGGG
>JAJZQK010000748.1 GCA_021847625.1 Chloroflexota bacterium | reverse complement strand
GCGGGCGAAGCTCAGGCGCGGGGGAAGGGCACCACCCAGACCCAGATGGCGATGGCGAAGGCGGCGCTGCCGGTGATGACGAACAGGTGGAATACCTCGTGGAAGCCGAAAACGCGGGCGAACGGGTTGGGCCAGCGGAGGGCGTAGATCGCCGCCCCCACGGTGTAGAGCAGCCCGCCCGTGACGAGAAGCGCCAGCGGTTGCCACGGCCAGAGGCGCAACATCTCCGGCAAGGCGGCTAGCGATACCCAGCCCAGACCGACGTACAGGCCGGCCGTGAGCCAACGGGGGAACCGCAGGGTAAGGGCGGCCCCGGCGACCCCCACCAGCGCCAGACCCCACACCACACCCATGATGGCGGTTTGCAGCCAGCCAGTGAGGACGTTGACGCAGATAGGCGTGTAGGTGCCGGCGATGAGGACGAAGATGTTGGCGTGGTCGAGCGCTCGCAGAACAGACCGTCGCCTGCCTTGCCACGAACCGACGTGGTAGATTGCGCTCACCGTGTACAGTTCGACCATGCTCAGGCCGAAGATGAGCATCGACAGGAAGCGCGGCAAGTCCCCGTACGTGGCCAGGCCGAGGGCGATAGTGACGAAGACCGCCAAGACGGCCGCGACGGCGTGGAACCAGCCCCGCAGCAAGGGCTTCTCGGGCAACCTAACGGCGACCGAACTGGCCGGCGCACCGCGATGGAACGAAACCATGTGGTGACTCCTTGGTAGGCAATACGAAGCCCGGCCCCTGCCGTCGTGCCATGGGGAAAACGGCATCCCACGCCCAATCCGGACACGAAGGGACCGGCTTCCTCGCATTATACCCTGGAGGAGGGGAGATGCGCTAAGAAGGCGGCACCACCTCATTGCTGATTTGGATTCCCCTCATTGGCCTCATCCGGCCTCTATTCGGTTCTGCTCATCGTCGAACTCCTTTCACGGCAAGCAGAGAGCGACCTCGCAGCAACCATCTGTAATGGGTGGATCGTGAACGATGGTGCCGGCGCGTTCAAGGTAATCCTACCAATTGGCTGCACGGTAGTCAATGACGGTGAATGGCGAAGGCGACCCTCGGGGCTGGAGGGAACGTCGGACGCGGGGCGCGCTGGTGAGGGTGCGGTAGTAGGTGGCAGGGTGGACGTCGCCGGGGATCGGCGTTGAAAAAAGGGGAGGGCAGAATCTGGTGTTCGCATGGCCGGATTCTCGCGACGGCCAACGGGAGAGCCCCTGGTGGGGCGATGAGTGGTGGTGGCGGGTGTCGACGAAGGCCCGAATGTCGGGCTCAGCCCTGACAGCGGCGCTGAGCCCGATCGCTTCCGTGTGAGGCTCACCCTAGCGTCTCGGGCGGCTCTCCTGCCTTGGCCGCCGCTTGCAGCGCCTCGTCGGTCACCTCGTGAGACTCGACCTCGCCGCCCAGTTGCGTGAGTTTCTCGGTCACGGCCTTGGCCTCGTAGTCTGTTACCATTACGCCGACAGCGGCATGCCCCTCATTCAAGGCTTGGTCGAGTCGCTGGGCGTCCTCCTTCGAAACCTTGAATCCCTTGGGATACGGCGAGCCCAAGATGCCACCACCAGCCGCGCCCCCCGCCGCGCCTGCGGCAAGCGAGAGCCCGCCTGTTGGAATTGCCGCGATGATACCGAGTGCCATGCCGATCCCGGCACCCTTGCGGCCCTGGCGCTGGCCAATCTTCGACTGCTTGATCTTTCCGTTCTCGGCTTTGACGAGCACACCAACACCGCCGAGCTTGATCTGCTCGCTGGCCTTGTCCCAGCTCTTGATCGCTTCAGCCGCATTGTCTGCGCCCGTCTCGTTATCAAAGATGGCGAGGATGAGTTGATTCGTGTCACTCATCTGAAACCCTCCTGTTGAATTAGTTGGCTTGAATAGGCAGAGGCTAGGCCGCTGCCCTGAGCGTCTTGCCGCCTATTGTGGTGCCCACTACGTAAGCCTCAGGAGGCAATTGCGCTCCCTACTCCACTGTGCCGTGCACGACCCGGCACGACCCGGCCACGCTGCGCTTCCTTGTGCAGTTCCCTCTGTTGTGCTCTGCGTGCAACTATGGGTCCATATGCGGCAAAACGGGGGGGCGCCGAACTGATCTCGGCAATCGTTTGTTGCTCTCGACTCAGCTTAGCGGGTCCTGCCCGTACTCAGTGACAGGACTTACGCGGTGGGAGTCGGGCTAACCGCGGAGGACGCAGAGGCTAGGGAGAATGCCCGACTCCTTCCGTCTCCTCTGCGGTCTCCGCGGTGAAAACCCGTCTACCACGTAAGTCCTGTAAGTAAGGACGCCGCCGTGTCCCCATCACTGAGGACACGGCGGCGTCATCTGTCGTCTAGGACTCCTTCTTCTGCTCCTGCTGCTGGGCCTGCTCCTCCTGCTGCTCTTTCTCGTTCTTCTTGTTGGCCCTGTGGGCGCCAGCAGCCGCGCCGACGACGAGGCCACGCCTTCGGACCCTTCTCATCATACCCATATCCAGCCTCCCTTCTCGGGATGCCCTACCTTAAGACGTATCTG
>JAJZQK010000747.1 GCA_021847625.1 Chloroflexota bacterium | reverse complement strand
GTGACGTTGGCATCAAACTGTGACTCTGTCTATCCGCCCTCCTGAACCATGCCGGCTCGGGGGCGGGAAACCCTGCTTCGTGCCGACGTGGAGGGCTACCGTGCCCAGGGCCAGACGCCGGTATTCCACGCGGCTGAATCCCGCTTCGCGCATCAACATGGCGAGCTTCTCCGCGGTCGGGAATCCCACCAGCGAGGCCGGAAGGTAGGCGTAGGCGTCGGCCTGCCCGGAGACGAGTCCCCCCAGCAGAGGAACGAAGTGGCCGAAGTAGAGGCGGAAGAGGGGCGGAAAGAGGCGGCCCCGGGGGGGCGTCAGTTCCAGGCAGGCGGCGCGACCGCCGGGCCGCAGCACCCGCGCCATCTCCGCCAACGCCGCCGGCACGCTCGTCACGTTGCGCATGGCAAAGCCCGTGGTGAGGCAATCGAACGTCTTGGCGGGGAAGGGTAGGGCCAGGGCATCGCCGGCCACGTAGACAGGTCGCCCCGCCGCCGGCAATCCTTCTCCCTTGGCGGCGGCCGCTTGCAGCATGCCGTGGGCGAAGTCGAGGCCGACCGCCCGGCAGCCCGTGGACGCGAGGGCGAGGGTCAGGTCGCCCGTCCCGGCGGCCACGTCGAGGGCGAGCTTGCCGGGCGCCGCGCCGACGGCCGCCACCGTGAGCCGCCGCCAGGCCTGGTCGCGACCGACCGTCATCAGCCTGTTCATCAAGTCGTAGCGACCGGCGATGCGGTCGAACATGCTATTGACGTAGCTGCGCTTCTCTTGTCCGGCCAGTTTCTTCATGGTCAGCGTCCCGCCTGGACCCAGGCGCACAGGTGCCGTTCCGCCGCATCCAGCACCAGGTACAGCGACATGCCCAGCGCGCTCATGGCGAGGACGCCCGCGTACATCTCCGGATAGGCCATGCGACCCCAGGCCTCCACTATGATGTAGTAGCCGAGCCCCGATTGGGTGGCGAAGGACTCGGCGAAGAAGAGCACGGCGATGGCCGTGCCCGTGCTCACCCGCAGGGCAGTGAGAATGGCCGGCAGGCAAGCCGGCAAGTAGACGTAGCGGAGCAGCTGGAGCCGCCCCGCCCTCAGCGACCGCACGGAAAGCGTCGTCTCCGGCCGCACCCCCTGCGAGGCGTCGCGCACGACGACGAGCACCTGGAAGAAGAGGATCAGCCAGATCAGGAAGATCTTGGACAGGTCGCCGATGCCCAGGAAGAGCATGGCCAGCGGCAGGAAGACAATCTTCGGCACTGGATACGTCAGATAGACCATCGGCGAAACCACGCCGTCCAGACGCTTGCTCTGCCCGGCTACCAGCCCCAGGGGCGCCGCCGTGACCGTGGCGAGCACGATGCCGGCGATGACCCGATAGCCACTGACGGCGATATGCCACCCCAGGCCCCGGGCGAGCTCGCGGGGGATGACGGCCAGCACCGCCAGCGGCCCCGGCAGGACCTCCTGCGAGACGAGCATCGCCGCGAGCTGCCAGATGACCAGCAGCACGCCGACGGCCAGCAAAACGACGCGTCTGTTCACGACCCCACCCTCGCCGCAGGCGCCTTCTCGATCGCCCCGCGCACCTCTTCGCACTTCTCGTGGAACGAGGCCTCGTGCCGGTAGCCGAGGTGCCCGCCCCCCGGGTTCTCGATCACCCTCGCCTCGTGAATGGGCGGCTGGGGCAGGACGAGGATGCGCCCGGCCAGATAGACGGCCTCCTCGATGTTGTGGGTGACGAGGATGGTGGTCGCCTGCCCCTCTATGCCCAGGCTCAGCACCAGGTCCTGCAGGTCCTCGCGCGTGATGGCATCCAGCGAACTGAAGGGCTCGTCCATCAGCAGCAGGTCGGGCCCCAGGGCGAGGGTGCGGGCGATGGCCACGCGCTGGCGCTGCCCGCCCGAGAGCTGGGAGGGGTAGCGATCGGCGACGTCGAGCAGGCCCAGGCGTTCGAGCCACAGGCCGGCTAGCTCGCGCCGCTTCTTCTCCGCGACTCCTCTGATCCGCAGCCCGAGCGCCACGTTGTCCCGGGCCGTGAACCAGGGCAGGAGGCCGTAATCCTGCAAGATCAGCCCGGTTGCCGCCCGCGGCCCGGTTAGCGGGCGCCCCTCGACGCGCACGTGCCCCTGCCGGGGCCGGCGCAGGCCGGCGAGCAGATAGAGCAGGGTCGTCTTGCCGCAGCCGGAGGGGCCGATGATCGCCCAGGCTTCCCCGGCGGCCGCCTGCCAGCCGAAGCGAGAGAAGATGTCCTGCCCCGGCGCGTAGGCGAAGCCCAGGTCGCTAACTTCAATCATGCCGTCGCTACGGTAGGAACTCACTGGTAACCACGTCTTTGTAAGCCACAGGCTTGGCCAAGAGGTCCTTTCCTACCATCCAATCCACGACGGAGTTGAACTCGGCTTCCCGCGGTACGCGGGCGGTCGGATACGGCGGCATCGTGAACGAATCCTTGATGGGCTCGGGCACCTTCGCGCTGTCGACCAGGAGCTCGTTGTACTTCTGGGGATTGGCGTTGATCGCCTGCACCGCCTGC
>JAJZQK010000746.1 GCA_021847625.1 Chloroflexota bacterium | reverse complement strand
GCGCCACGTCGACCCCGAGACCGGCAAGTCGCTCGTCGACCTCATCCTCGACCAGGCGGCGCAGAAGGGAACCGGCTCCGGGGCTTCTCAGGATGCCTTCCAACTGCACGTACCCACGCCGACCATCGACGCGGCCGTGGCGGCGCGAAACCTCTCTTCCTACAAGCCGGAGCGTGTTGCCGCCAGCAAAATGCTTGGTGGGGATATCAGCCCATTCAAGGGCGACCGCGGGCAGTTAGTCGAGCAGGCGCGGGCGGCCTACTGGGCCGCGAGCGTCATCGCTTACGCCCAGGGTTTCCATCAGCTGGCCGTCGCTTCGCGCGCCTACGATTACGAGCTGGAGTTCGCGAAGGTCGCCCGCATCTGGCGAGGCGGCTGCATCGTGCGTGCGAGCCTGCTGGAGGACATCTACCAGGCGTTTGCCAGGCGACCAGACCTGCCCAACCTGCTCCTGGACCCAACCATGGGACAGGCGGTAGCCCAGCGCCAGGAGGCGATGCGCACCGTCGTGGGCACCGCGGTTGCCCTCGGCATTCCGGCCCCCGCGTTGAGTGCGTCTCTCGCTTACTTCGATGGCTTCCGTAGTGAGCGGCTGCCGGCGAATCTGATCCAGGCGCAGCGCGACTATTTCGGCGCCCACACCTACCAGCGAATCGACAAGCCAGGCGCCTTCCATACGGAGTGGGAAGAAGCCTAGCAGGCTGGGGAGGTACCCATCCTGCCTCGGCTCAGCAATAGGATGGCGACGAACGAAAGAAGGCGGGCCAACAAAAATGGTCCGCCTAAGGCGGACCCTGGTGGGTGCCAAGGGGCAGGATCGAACTGCCGACACCGTGATTTTCAGTCACGTGCTCTACCAACTGAGCTACCTTGGCTGAGTTGCCGCCCTCGCTGCTCGCTCCGGCGACAACGGACGTATTATAAGTTATGCCCCGCGCGCATGTCAAGGCAAGCTCGCCGCTCGACGCGCCAGCCCCGGGGTTGTGCCGACGCCACTCGCCGGGCAGCTGGCCCTGACCGACCCCGCCGGGAGTGTCCGCTCTCACCACGACGAGGCGACCGGGATGACCGACCAGCCCCTCGGCCAGACTGGCCGGGTCCCCCGTGCCCACGATGTACGAACGATTCACGTAGCATTTACGTCCCACGCACTTAAATGTGTTACACTTGTGACTGATGAAAGGAGATGAATATATTAGGAAATTGGATAGTGACATTCTAGAACTGGTGGACCCGCAGAGCGCTGCCGAGGCCACGCCAACCACGGAGCACCCGGAGGCTCCCGCTCTTCCCCCCATTCGTGTACCCACCCGCCACAACCCCACCCTCGCCACCCTCGTCGAACGGGTCAACGCGGACAAGGAGCTGATCACGCTTTGGCGCTGCGCCAACGTCAATTCCGTCGACCGTATGGGTCGCAGCGACCACGGTCGCGTGCACGTGCAGATCGTGGCCAACATCGCCCTCAAGGTTCTGCGCCTGCTGATCGAGGCCGACGTGCAGCCGAACGTGGTCAAGGACTACGAACTCCGCAACGAAGACGCCGAGGTCGCGGTCTTCCTGGCCTCCGTGCTCCACGATGTGGGCATCGCCGTGCATCGCGAGGACCACGAGCAGCACAGCCTGTTCGTCGCCGCTCCCAAGGCCAAGGAGCTCCTAGAGGGGCTCTACGACGTCGAACAGCGCACGATCATCTGGTCGGAGGTGATGAACGCCATCATCAGCCATAACCGCGACGTGCAGTGCCTCACCCTCGAGGCGGGAGTCGTGAAGGTGGCCGACGCGCTCGACATGAGCAAGGGCCGCTCGCGCATCCCCTTCGAGAACGGCCAGGTGAACATCCACTCCCTCTCGGCCGCGGCCATCGAGAAGGTCGCCATCGACAGGGGCGAGGAACGCCCGGTGCGGATTCAGATTGATATGAGCAACTCCTCTGGCGTCTTCCAGATCGACGAGCTGCTAAAGGGCAAGATCGCCTCCTCCGGCCTGCGGGATTTACTGGAAGTGGTCGGCACGATCCGCTCTGCCGAGGAGAAGCGGCTACTCAAGGTTTTCCGCCTCTAAACAGAAGCAAAGGTGGAATCGGGAAAACCCGGGCCGCCTTGCTCCACCCTCTCCCTCGATCCAACGTGGAATCTAACGGCCGGTGAATTGGCCAGCAGACGCTGAATAGCCGTCGGGGCTACCGGCGGTCGCCCTCTCTTCTCTGGCTGCTGTCCGGCCCTAGACATGGGATGGCCGCTCAACTGAGGCCATCATCATCCCCACGGAAGCGGGGCTCCACCGGCCCTGGCTGGGATCCATCCCTACCTGCAAGGGCGAACGGCCACGACCGCCCACAGCCGACCCTCACCCTAACCCTCTCCCTGAAAGGGCGACGGAACCTCCGCACGGCGTTGGTTTGCTAATAAGACAAGCCTTGTCCAGGCACGAAGAGGGCGACCGTCCCGCGTTGCGGGACTTCCTTCGGTCGCCGGTAGCACCTACGAATACGAGGCGGACGGAGTCACCAGATCG
>JAJZQK010000745.1 GCA_021847625.1 Chloroflexota bacterium | reverse complement strand
CTGGGTGGAGCCGTCGATGGAACTCCAGTCCATGGTGAAGCGCTGCGAGGGGCCGACAGAGCCCGAAGCTTGCTTGACGGTGGTGGGGTCTCCGCTGAGCGGCTGCGGCCCGGTGCCGGCGAAGCTCCCGGGGAGATGCAGCAATTTTGCCAAAGGGTGCTCGAGATCGAGGATGTGCCAGGAGCCGTAAGTCCAGAGGGAGACGTTGGCGGGCGCTTTGCCGTCGTCCATTCCTTTGCGGACCGCAGCGGCGAGAAAGTTGTCCCAGGTCTTGTAGCCGGGCGGGAGCCAATCGGGATAGGCATGCATCACGATCTCTTCCAGCGCGAAGTTGGACTCTTCCCAGTGATAGAGAGCGGCGTCCTTGCCCAGCTTCGGTTCGAGGAGCATCGGGCGCAGGGCGCGGCGGGTCTGCGTGACGATGGAGGCTGCGGGTGAGTCGGGCGTGAGGCGGCCGTCCCAGGTGCGCATGAGGTCGGCGGCGGCGCGGAGGCGGTCATCGACGTGGTCGGCGTGGTCGATGGCGTAAGCGAAGCGCTGGCCGAGCTCCTGATCGACCTCGCTGTAGACATCGGTCTGGAGAGCGAGCATGTCGGCAGGCTTGAGCTGGTCGCGGCCCTGGAGGACCTTGTAGATGCGCTCGATGCGATAGGGGTCTGCCCATTCGAGCGAGAGCGGGACGGGTGATTTTTCAGTGGTGACGCGGGCGTTGGCCGTGGCGAGGAAGCCGGCGGGCGGATCGACGGCGCTGGGCAGGCTGTCGAAGGGGATGTAGCTCTGCCACTCATGGTGCGCGTCTGCGATGGGAACAGGTTGCAGGCCGGCGGGGCGCAGCGGGATGCGGCCGATGGCGTGGTAGGCGATGTGGCCCTGATCGTCGGCGTAGACGAGATTCTGGGTGGGCCAGCTCCACTGGGTGAGCGCGGCCGAGAAGCCGGTCCATTCGGCGGCGGTGTTCATGGCGTAGAGGGGCAGGGTGTTGAGGCTGGAGTCATACAGCGTCCAGCGAAGGGCGATGGGACGGGTTTCGCCCTTGAGGATGGGATTGAGCAAGGGGCCGTGTGCAGTGACCTGCACGTTGAGCGTGACATCGTGGCCGCCGCGGACACGGATGGTTTCTCGATCGATGCCGATGGGCTGCCAGGAGCCATCGGCGGCGAGGGAATGGCCCTGGCCGTCGAGCTTTTCGATGTAGAGATCCTGCACGTCGGCAAGGAGCGCGGTGAAGCCCCACGCGACGTGCTCGTTGTGTCCCTCGACGATGTAGGGCAGGCCGGGCAGAGTGACGCCTGCGGCGTGGTAGCCGGGCGCGGCGAGATCGGCCATGTACCAGATGTCGGGCACACCGAGCGAGAGGTGCATGTCATTCGAGAGCAGCGGCTTGCCGCTGGCGGTGTGGGCTCCTGAAATGACCCAGTTGTTGGAGCCGGAGGCGCAGGCGGAGCAGGTGGGCAGGCCGAGGAGTGTGCGGAGACCGCTAAGGTCGGTCTGCGGCGCGAGGCTGGCCTGGCTGCTGTCGTCGTCCTCGTCGTCGTCGGTGGCGGGCGCGGGCTCAGGATGAGGCTTGCTGAGGTCGAGCACTTCGCCGGTGGGAGGATGGTCGCGCCATGAGCCGACGGGGTAGAGTTGGGACTCGAGCCGGGAGTTGTGGAGGCGCGCGGCAATTTGCTCGCGGGAGAGCTTGACGTCCCAATGTGTATCGAGGGTCTGCACCATCATGAGGCCGACGGCGATGGAGTCAGTGCCGGTCCACGGAGCAGGCTTGTAGTGAAGGAGGCGGAACTCGGGAGACAGGTTGTCCTGGTGCTGCTGGATGTAGCGGTTGACGCCGGCTGCATAGGCGTCGAGGCGCGCGCGCTCTTCGGGGTCGAGATGGCTGTAGACGCGGGCTGCGACGTTGCGCAGCTCAAGGACGCGTTGGGCAACATCGTGCGCGACGAGCGTGGGGCCGAGGACTTCCGCGAGTGTGCCGCTGGAGTTGCGACGGAACATGTCCATCTGCCAGAGGCGATCCTGTGCGGTGACGTAGCCCTGGGCGAAGAAGAGATCGGCCTGTGAAGTGGCCTGGATGTGGGGGACGCCATGGGTGTCACGCCGAACCGTAACCGGCGCGGCGAGGCCGGAGAGGTGGAGATCTCCGTCTAGATTGGGCAAGGCCGCGTGGGCGGCTGTGCGGAGCCAGAGCACGCCGATTGCGCTGCTGAGAACGAGCAGAGCCACGATGCAGATTGCCGACCAAAGCAGCCGGCGCAGCCAGCGGTGCTTTCTGCGGCGTGCGAGGCGAAGGGATCTGGATTGGGCGGTGCCGGGATGAGCCATCGGTTAGAGACAGGATACCGCCCGTCACTGTGAAGCGAGAATCGTCCAGGCGCACGTTAGGAGACAGGCTCAACGGCGACGGGCGGGACGAGCGCAGACTTGCGGGATCGGCCATAGAGGAGTGCGAGGGCGACGAGCAACACGAGAATGACGCCGAGCACGAGGACGCTGCCCTCGGGGCCGTCTGCGCCGCACCGAC
>JAJZQK010000744.1 GCA_021847625.1 Chloroflexota bacterium | reverse complement strand
GCTGGCCTTCCCGCCCTCCTCGACGACGCGGAGCCGCTTCTTCTCTCGGAGCGCCTCGGCCTGGGTCGAGAGCATCTGCACCAGCGGGATACCCTGCTCATGGGCCGCGCGCAACTGGCCGGCGAAGCTGGTGAGCTCGGGGACGGCGTTCCGCTCCGCCATCGCCTCCAGCGCCTCGACGACCGACCGTTGGCCTAGCGCCATCTCCCGAACCACCTGCTGCAGCTCCCGCGCGACCGCCCCGCGGCTCTGGCGCGCCACCACGCCCAACCCCTGCTCCAGGGCGAGCCCGGCGGAGATGGCGATGGTCAGCATGTCCAGAAGGATCGGCAGCTCCATCACCACCACGGTACGTCGGGCTACCAGCCGCCGCTCCAGCTCCCAGTCCGGCGCCAGGAACCCGACGGCGAAGCCGGCCAGCCACGTCCAGACGGGCCAGACGCCGAAGGGATGGGTGCCGAGGCCATTCATCAGAGGGAGCACCCCCAGCCCGATCAGGGCCGAGGCCACCTTCTCTCCCAAAAACTGGGCCGGCTCCACCCCTGGCCGGGCGATCCCCAACTTGCGCTCCAGATCCTGTCCGCCTCCCAACCCGAACCGCTCCAGCGCGGACCGAAGGATGCGCCCGAGGTCGTCCAGCACGGGGCGCAGCATCCCTTCCAGCAGGGGAGAGGCGAAGATCGGCCGCAGGCCTTGCCCAGCGACCTCCGCGCGGATCCGCTCCCCGACGTCGAGCCGCCGCAGCCGCTCGGCCAGATCCGGCTTCGGCCGGCCGATGGGCTGGGCCGTGAGTAGGAGATAGGCGCCGAGCCCGAACAGCAGCGGCCAGATCAGAAGGCGCAGCTCCAGCGCGCTCGCATCGAAGGACAGCAACGGTGGGTTCATGGCTGCAAGACCCGCCCATCGCTCGGCAGTCGCGTCATCCACAGCATGCCGCCGTATCCGATGACCACACTGACCACGCATCCCGCCAGCAACATCTGGCCAGACCAATCGTTGAACATCGCCAGGTACCCTGGATTGACCTGCCGGAGGACGACCAGGACCACCAGTGGCACGGCCGCGACGATCCGCGCCGATAGGACGTTTCGAGCCTGGAAGGCGCGCAGCTCCTGCTGAATCTGCAACTCAGCCCGGGTGGCGTGAGCGAGACGGTCGAGCACCTGGCTGACATTGCGCCCGCCCAGTCGGTCGTTGAGCAGGAGCGTGGCCGCCAGCACGTCCAAGACCGGATCGGCCAGCCGCTCCCGCATCGCCGCGATCGAGGACTCGAAGCCGACCAGCCGCATCTCCCGCACCAGGATGGTGAACTCGGAGCGGAGCGTCTCCGGGCCGGTGCGGGCCAGGCCCACCAGGGCCTCCTGGACGGAGAGCCCTGTGCGGATCCCGTCCCGGAGCTGCCCGATCGCCTCGACCAGCGCCACCTGGAGGGCAGCGCGCCGCTGATCGTGGCGCTGGACGTAGTATGCGGTGGGGGCCGCCACGGCCAGCCCGGCGGCGATCATGCTGACGACTCCCCAGCCCAGGAGGAGATGGGTGAGCACACCCACCACGACGCCGGTGCCGAGGGAGAAGCTAACGAAGTCCCGGGGCGATACCTCGTGCAGCCCTGCGCGGATCAGGAACTCCTCGACCCCGCGCATCCGCCTCCTTTTGGGAGATGGCGGACGGGGGTTCGTGAGCCCCTCGTACAGCAGGTAGATCGCCGCGCCAAAGGCGACGGATAGCAGCAGCGGCATCATCCCGTTCACCTCCTTCCCGAGCCCACCCTACTCGCCGCCGATTACTTGGGAGTTACTGCCGGATTACTCAAGAGTTGCTTTTGCGCTGCCACCACGGATGTCCACAACATCTCCTCTCGCACGGTTCATCTCGCCCCTTCCACGGCCGGCGGCAGCGCGTAGGACACTCCTTTGGACGCCATCTTCGCGAGGCAGCGGGGCTGGAGGCCGGTCCAGACCAACCGATCCCGCGCCGGGTCGAGCACCCACAGCTCGTGGCCGGTTATGACGTTGCCCTCCAGCCCCGCTACCTCGAAGATGCTCACGAGGCGACGACGGCCGGTTCGGGACTCAAAGCGCAGTTGCAGCACCAGCTCGATGGTCCTCGCCACCATCTTGGCCATCGTCTCGCCGGACAGCCGCTCCTCGGCCATCATGGCCAGCGTCGCTAGCCGATCCAGGGCGTCCCGGGGCGAGTTGCCGTGGATGGTGGTCAGCGATCCCTCGTGGCCGGTGTTCATGGCCAGCAGCATGTCCAGCGCCTCGGCGCCCCGCACCTCGCCGACGACGATGCGGGTCGGCCGCATGCGAAGGGCGTTGCGCACCAGGTCCCGAATGCGGATCTGTCCCGCTCCCTCGACGTTGCCGGCCCGGGCCTGCAGGCCAACGCAGTCGGGCAACTGGCGCTCGAGCTGGAGCTCGGCCACCTCCTCGACGGTGATCACCCGCTCGTCGAGAGAGGCTATCGAAGCGCCCAGGGCGTTCAGCATCGTCGTCTTCCCGCTGCCCGTGGGGCCACTCACCAGGATGTTGACG
>JAJZQK010000743.1 GCA_021847625.1 Chloroflexota bacterium | reverse complement strand
ATCTCGCCGCCTGGCGGACCGACGCGCGCCGTTTCCCCCGAGGATGGCGCCTGCTACACGCCCGCCTTCTCTCCCGACGGCAAAGCGATCGCGTTTGTCGGGCTTCTGGCCGACGGGCAGGTTGGCCTGTTTGTGATGGCGCCCGATGGCAGCGGGCTTCGTCATTTGGTGGCGCCAGGCGCCGGCGCCTGGCTCTGCTGTCCCGCCTGGTCACGCGATGGCAGTCTGCTGTCGTACGTGGGCGACATTGGCAAGGGTGTGGACGGCGATCATGGCAACGTCTACGTCGTCCCGGCCGCCGGCGGGCCAGAGCGTCGCCTCAGCGATGACGGGCGCACCTATCACTGGCGCCCGGCCTGGCTGCCCTAGGTTTGGGACCAGGGGAGGGAACCATGCCAGTCGCGGAATCGTTGTTGGTCCAAATGTACGAGCGAATGTGCCTGATCCGCGCCTTCGAGGAGGCGGTGGCTGACCTGTACCGTCGTGGCAAGGCGCGGGGTTCGGCCCACACCTGCATCGGCCAGGAAGCGGTGGCTGTGGGGGCCTGTTTTGCCCTACGGACCGACGACTACATAGTTAGCAACCATCGAGGCCACGGCCATTGCCTGGCCAAGGGCATGGATCCCGGCCGCATGATGGCCGAGATCATGGCCAAGACCACAGGCTACTGCCGGGGCAACGGTGGCAGCATGCACATCGCCGACGTGCAGCTGGGCGTGCTGGGGGCCAACGGCATCGTGGGCGCCGGTTTACCAATCGCCGTCGGCGCCGCCCTGGCGGCACGCCTGCGGGGTACCCAGCAGGTTGTGCTTTGCTTCTTCGGCGACGGCGCCGCGAATACCGGCTCCTTCCATGAAGCCGCCAACCTGGCGTCTACCACGAAAGCGCCGGTCGTCTTTCTCTGCGAGAACAACCTCTACGCCATCAACACGCCCTTCCGTTCCTCACTGGCGGTCGAGAACGTCTCCGACCGGGCAGCGGCCTACGGTATGCCCGGGCTGGCCGTGGACGGCAACGACGTCTTGGCGGTGTTCGAGGCGGTGGGCGAGGCGGTGGCTCGAGCGCGACGTGGCGCCGGCCCGGCGCTAGTGGAGTGTAAGACGTACCGCTGGCTTAAGCACTCCGTGATGACCCCACTCGACACCCGTCCGGCGGCCGAGATCGAGGAGTGGCAGGCCCGTGACCCGGTTGTGCGGCTCGGCGCGACCCTTCGTCAGAGTGGCGAGTGGGCCGAAGAGGTCCTGGCCGCCGAGCCAAAGGCGCGCAGCGCCATTGCCGCCGCGTTGGCTTTTGCCGCCGCCGGCGCGGAGCCGGAGGCCGCTAGGGCCTATGAGGACATCTACGCCTAGGGGGTGGACGAAGGCGATGCGCGAGCTGACGGTCTCCCAGGCCTTGAACGAGGCGCTGCGCGAGGAGATGCTGCGTGATCCCCATCTCTTCCTCATCGGCGAGGACATCGGCGGCCCCGGCGGCATGTTCAAGGTGACACAGGGCCTGCTGGCGGAGTTTGGTCCCCAGCGGGTGGTGGATACGCCCATCTCCGAATTGGCGATAGTCGGCGCGGCGGTGGGGGCGGCTCTGACGGGGGTGCCGGTGGTGGCCGAGCTGATGTACTCGGACTGGATCACCATCGCCATGGACCAGATCGTCAACCAGGCGGCGAAGTTGCGCTTCATGACCGGCGGGCAGGTCAGCGTCCCCATTGTCGTGCGGGCGCCGACCGGTGGCGGCCTGGGGATGGGGCCGCAGCACATGCAGTCGCTGCAGGCCTGGTTCGCTCACATCCCCGGCCTGAAAGTAGTGTTGCCCGCCAACGCCGCCGACGCCAAGGGTCTGCTCAAGGTGGCGATTCGCGACCCCAACCCGGTCGTGTTCCTCGAGCACAAGGGCCTGTACAACCGCACCGGACCGGTGCCCGAAGGGGAGCACCTGGTGCCGCTGGGCAAGGCGGCGGTGCT
The DNA here is from genome assembly GCA_021847625.1 of Chloroflexota bacterium. Next base: position 583 of record JAJZQK010000743.1, on the reverse strand, counting down.
GCGGACGGGGGGAGATGTCACTCTGGTGGCGACTTCGTTCATGGTCGAGCACGCCCTGGCCGCGGCCGACGAGCTGGCCGCCGAGGGGATTGCTGTCGAGGTGATCGATCCGCGCAGCCTGCGACCGTTCGATTTGCCCACGGTCCTCGCTTCGCTGAGCAAGACCGGTCGCCTGGTCGTCGTGGACGAGGGCCACCGCACGTGCGGCTGGGCGGCGGAAGTGGTGACGGCGGTCGTTGAGAAAGCGTTCTACGACTTGGACGCGCCGCCCGAACGGGTCACGGCCGCCGACGCCCCCATCGGCTACGCGCGCGCTCTGGAAGAGGAAGTCCTGCCGAGCCGGGCCAAGGTCGTCGCGGCCCTCCGCCGCGTCCTGGGTCTGCCAGCACCCGCGCCGGCAAGCGCACGATAAGCAAGAGGCCGAACGGTCAGCGCCCCGTTCGGCCCTCGTCCCCAGACTAGCCCAACTTCCGCAGTTACGGGTGACCGAACGTGCTCTCTCCCCACAAAGGGGCCGATTCTGGCCCTTATTGTGGTGATTTGGGGCCTGTTTACACGTCTCTTGGGCCTTTGCGCCCCACCC
>JAJZQK010000742.1 GCA_021847625.1 Chloroflexota bacterium | reverse complement strand
CGGAGGACGCGCCGAGAGAGGAGAGCAAGAGGACGGTGGCCTTGTCCCAGCCGCAGGAGAGCGGGCGGTAGCCGAGAGTCCGGCAGCGCTGGCCGAGCAGCAGCGCGGCGAGCAATGCGGCCGCGGCGCTATGGACGCAGGCACCGCCGGCGCCGAGGAAGGCGATGAGCGGCACGGCGAGCACGGTGCTCATGGCGATGGCCGCGCTGCGTTTGCCGCTCAGACCCTTCAAGTCGAGCAGGCCTTGGAGGAAGCTCTGGTAGTTGTTGCGCAGGACCTCCAGCGGAGCGACGAGAAGCAGGCCGCAGAGGAGCGCCTTCTGCATCCAGCCCGGATGGATTCCGAGCGCGGGCAGGATGAGGTCGGCGGCGGAGCTGAACAACAGGGGCAAGGCCACGGCGAGGCACGCGCCGGCCGCGAGCAGCGCCATGCCGTTGGCGGAGGACAACTGCTTCTGACGCTCGGCGGAATCGGAGGCAGCCGCCGTGTTTCGGGCCAGGCCGACGGCCATGCCGAACTGGGCGAGCAGATGGACGGAGGCGGCGATGCTGGTCAATTGCGTGAACTCCCCGAAGCCGTGCGGCTGGAGGTAGACGGCCATCAACTTGTTGCGGACTAGCGTGCCGAGCGAGATGGCCATCTGCATGAAGCCGAGCTGAGCCAAGGCGGCGAGAATGCGCGAACTGGAGATGCGCGGCGCCGAGCCGAGGCCGGTGACCGGCAGCGGGCGGGAGCGGGCGAGCAGGCCCGAGTCGGTTTTGATGAAGCCCAGGATGTCGCTGAGGATGAGCACTTGTGATGCTCCCTGTCGGGTGAGGAATGCGGACGGGCGTCAGGCGAGGACCTTCTCGTAGATCTCCGTCACTTTGCGCACGGCCGCCGACTGGCTCCAATCCCTTTCCACGACGTTCCGCAGTCTCCGGCCGAACTCGCTGCGGCGGGCGCGGTCGCGCAGCAGTTCGATGACCGCCTCCGCCATCGCATCCGAGTCTCCCGAATCCACCAGCTTTCCCGCCGATCCTCCTTCGAGGACTGCCGGGCAGTCGCCCACGCGCGTGCAGACCACGCCGAGGCTGGCGGCCCCGTACTCCAAAAGGGCCACCGGCAATCCTTCGAAGGTGGAGCTGAGCACGCCCACGGCGCACTCACTGAGGACCGCGCCCACATCTGGCCGGGAGCCGAGGAAGGTGACATGGCTGGCGAGGTTCAACTCCAAAGCCAGCCTGCGAACCGACTGCGCGTATGTGTCGTCGCCGCACTGGCCCGCCAGCAAGAGGTGGGCCTGCGGCATCTCCGAGACGATGCGGGCCATCGCGCGCAGCATGGTGCCATGGTCTTTCGGCGGCCGCACGTTGGCCACTTGGACAATGCGGAAGCCCGGCTGGCCCGGCAGTTCCACGCCAGCGGGGCCGGAGCCCGACGTGGCGAAATTGGGCACGAGCCAAACCCGGTTCTGTGGGAAGCCCAGCGTGCCGGTGGCCCACGACTGCAACCTGCGGTTCACCACGATGACGCCCCAGATGGCGGTCCGCAGCGCCCGATAGAGCGCGGCGGAGCGCGGATCTTCGTCTTCTCCGCCGTAGTGGTCATGCCAGATGACCGTCGTGCCGCGGGCCAGCAGGCTGACGGCTGCGGCCGCGAAAACGGACGTCGAATGAGCGTGGAGGATGCGTACATGGTTGCGGCGAACGTAGTCGCGGATGCGCAGCAGCGCGGCGAGATCGTAACGGCCCTTGCGTCCGGCGAGCATCAGCCGCACATGGAGGGCGATGCGCGCCTCGAGGGGGCCGCCTCTGCGGGTGGAGCAGAGGTGTACCTCGTAGCGCTCGCGCGGCAGGGCGTTGGCCAACTGCACGCACATGGTTTCGGCGCCGCCCGCGAGGAGGCTGTCGATCACGTGCATCACGCCGATCCTGGTCACTGTCCGGTCCTCCGATGCTCCAACCCGGTTCGGCCGTCCAGAGAAAGCCGGATGCCGTCCAGGACCGTCTCCACTCTCTCCAGGCGCTGGTTGGCGGGGGAAAGCCTGCGCAGCACGCGAGCGGCATGCATGGTGGCAGTGCTTGCCAGCCAGGGCTCCCAGGCGGATCTCACGTGAAACACCGAATTCCGGGGCCACAGCTCGTAGCCGTGCCGCAGCTTGAAAGTGTGCAGGCCCTCCCGTTGAATCAGCGGAAGGAGGCCGAGGCAGGCCGCCTCGATCGATTCGTCGTCCATGGCCATCTTAGTGACGGCGAAGGTCAGGGCGTGGTTCGGGAAGTCTTTGAGCTCATCCTGCCGGGACATCTGGTGGATCAGGTGAAACCAGTCGTCCTCGCGGCAGGCGACCACGTAGGCCGCGAGGCGCTCGCCGGCGAAGGCGCCGTAGGCCTCCATGGCAGGACACTCGCCGAGAGCCCGGACCAGTCTCCGCCAGCCTTCCTCCGTTCCGAACTCCGCGTCGAAGCGGCCCTGGCGGCTCATGGTGTCGAGGTTCAGTTGCAGTCCCTGAACGAGGAGTTCGTCCACTGACGCTCTCCGCACGACGTAATGATTCAGGCCGT
>JAJZQK010000741.1 GCA_021847625.1 Chloroflexota bacterium | reverse complement strand
AAGTGAGACTTTCGATTTGAATCTCATCATCCAGATTCCTTGCTACAACGAAGAGAATACCTTGCCGCTGGTGCTGGCGAGCATTCCTCGGGAGATGCCGGGGGTGGACCGCGTGGAGGTGCTGGTCGTCGACGATGGGTCGACCGACGGCACAGTGGAGGTGGCGAGAAGGCTCGGCGTCGACCACGTCGTCCGGCACCACGGCAACCGGGGCCTGGCGGCAGCGTTCCAGACTGGCATCGACGCCTGCCTTAGGCTCGGCGCCGATGTCATCGTGAACACCGACGGCGACAACCAGTACCCCCAGGCCGACATCCCGCGCCTCGTCCGGCCCATCCTGGAAGGCACGGCCGACGTGGTCGTGGGCGATCGACAGACCGCCCAGATCGACGACTTCTCGCGCACAAAGCGGGTGCTGCAAGCCGTCGGCAGCTGGACGGTGGGCAGGCTGGCCGGACTGGAGGTTCGGGACGCACCCAGCGGCTTCCGCGCCTACTCTCGCGAGGCGGCACTGCGGCTGAACGTGCTCTCGAAGTATACGTACACGCTGGAGACTCTGATCCAGGCCGGCGCCAAGCAGCTGCGGGTCGAGTACGTGCCCGTGAAGACTAACCCCAAGCTGCGCGAGTCACGCCTCATCAAGAGCACCTGGGGCTATGTGAAGCGGTCGGCCGCCACCATTGTGCGCGTCTATGCGATGTACGAACCCTTGAAGGTGTTCTTCTACCTTGGGGCAGCCCTCTGCGTCGTGGGCGGCGCGGCGGTGTTGCGCTTTCTGTACTACTATCTGAGCGGCTCCGGGGCGGGCCACGTCCAGTCACTCGTCCTCGCCGGGGCACTCCTGGCCATCGGCTTCCAGGTGATCCTCATCGGCCTGGTCGCCGATCTCATCGGGGCCAACCGGCGCCTGCTGGAGGAGACCCTTTACCGTGTCAAGCGGCTCGAACCGCAGGAACCACGGCAGGAAGGCGAGGGGCAGGACGTCGAGGCAGCGGAAGAGCCCGTTCTGGGCCTCGCCGGGGGCCGAGGAAGCGCCTTTCGCGAGTAACTTATGGGTTGGATTGAGGAGGCGGTAGGTGGATTCGAGAGAGATCCAATCGTATTTACCCCATAGATTTCCGTTCTTGCTCGTGGACAGGGTCCTCGAGATCTCGGAGGACGAGACCCGGATCGTGGGCGTCAAGAACGTCAGCGCCAACGAGCCTTTCTTCCAGGGACACTTCCCGGGCTACCCGACGATGCCGGGCGTGCTGATGGCCGAGGCGCTAGCTCAGATGGGGGGACTTCTGCTCGCCCGTCGACAGGGGAACCAAGGCAAGATCGGATTTCTAGCTGGTCTGGATGGTTTCCGCTTTCGTAAGCCTGTGCAGCCGGGCGACGTTCTCCGTTTGGAGGCGACCATTACCAGGCTGCGGGCATCGGTGGCCGTCTTCGCGGCGAAAGCCACCGTCGACGGCCAGGTGGCAGCCGAGGGCGAGATAATGGTCGCCATGGCTCCCGCCCCGTGACGCAACGCTCCCAGGCATCGCGCTTCCGGGCCGCCCCCAGCTCGCCGCAGACAGGTCGCCACGCCTTTCGCCTGCTCTTCCTGCGCATCCTCGGCCTCGTGACGGCGCCGCTCGTCCCTACTCGTGGCCAGCCGCTGGACGCCGCCAGGGTGCTCGTCATCAGGCCAGATCACCTCGGCGATGCGCTCTTCACCTCCCCTGCCCTACGGGCTTTGCGGCAGATACTTCCCGCGTCCGAAATCACCTGCCTGGTCGGGCCGTGGGCGGCCTCGGTGTACAGGCGCTACCCCTACGCGGACAAGGTGGTCGAGTGCGAGTTTCCGGCCTTCTCCGGCCGGGCCAAAGGCAGCCCGTGGCGTCCGTACAGCGTTCTACTGGCGACGGCCAAGGAACTGCGAGCAGAGCAGTACGATCTGGCGCTGAACCTCCGCTTCGATTTCTGGTGGGGCGCCCTCCTGGCCCATGACGCCGCCGTGCCGCTGCGCCTTGGCTACGCCCAGCCCGAGTGTCGGCCGTTTCTGAACCGGCCGGTGGGCTACGAACCCGGCCGGCACGAGGTCGCCCAAAACCTCAAGTTGGTGGGCGCTCTGGTGGCAGACGACCCGCTGGAACGTGCGCGCTGGCTGGAAGCCGCCCTCGCCGGTGCGCGACTGGACTTTCCGCTCACCGACGCCGAGCGAGAAGCAGCCGTGGCGATACTAGAGACCGTTGGGGGTTCGGGCAGACCTATCGTGGCAATCCACCCGGGGACGCGCGGCAGGGCCAAACTCTGGACGGCGGACGGATGGGCGGCCGTCGGCGACGCCTTGGTGGCGGGCCTCGGGGCCACGGTCATCATCACCGGCAGCGGCGACGAGAGCGGTCTCTGCGCGGAGGTTGCCGGGCGGATGAAGCACGAGGTCGCCGTGATCGCGGGGCGCACCACCGTGGGCGAGCTCGTGGCCCTCTTTGAGCGCTGTTCGCTCGTCCTTGGTGTTGACAGCGGGCCTTTGCACATGGCCGTCGCGGCGGGGACGCCGACGGTGCATCTCTTCG
>JAJZQK010000740.1 GCA_021847625.1 Chloroflexota bacterium | reverse complement strand
CGATCTAGTACAACTGGCAGGTAATCGCCCAGAAGACGGCCAAGGTGTACGAGAGGATCGTGAGCGAACGCAAGGCAATCCCCTGGTAGCGATGAGTATTCACTTCGACATCCTGACGATCTTCCCGGGCATGTTCGAGGGCCCGTTTCGCGAGAGCATGGTGAAGCGGGCCATCGAGCGCGGCCTCGTCAGCGTGGACATCCACAACATTCGCGACTACGCCACCGACCGCCACCGGACGACGGATGATTGCCCGTTCGGCGGGGGAACGGGCATGGTGATGAAGCCCGAGCCCATCTTCGCGGCAGCGGAGGCCGCGCTAGGCAAGCGCCAAGCGCCCCCTCCCGACTGGCCGGCGAATGAGGTGTACGTGCCCCCTGGTTCCGCCGTCGTCCTGCTCAGCCCCCAGGGCCGTGTCCTCGGCCAGGCCATCGCCCAGCAACTGGCGACGCTGGACCACGTCGTCCTCATCTGCGGGCGCTATGAGGGCGTGGACGAACGGGTTCGCCAGCATCTGGCCACGGACGAGGTCTCGATTGGCGATTACGTGCTCACAGGCGGTGAGCTTCCGGCCATGGTACTGGTCGACTGCGTCTCCCGGCTCATACCAGGCGTGCTGCCCACGGAGGCCCCCCTCGACGAGTCGCACGCGACGGGCCTGCTGGAGTACCCCCAGTACACCAGGCCGGCGGATTTCCGCGGCTGGTCCGTCCCCGAGATACTGCTCTCCGGCCACCACGCCATGGTCGCACGCTGGCGGCGCTGCCAATCGCTCTTACGTACGCTCCTCCGCCGGCCCGAACTGCTGGCGCAGGCGCCGCTGGATGACGCGGATCGGAAGATGCTCGCCGGCCTTGAAGAGAAGCTCGCGAAAGGAGAGACGCCTTGCGAGTAACCTCACTGGCCAGCGGCAGCTCGGGAAACGCCTTCTTGGTCGAGGCAGGCAGCACCCGCGTCCTCATCGACGCCGGCATAACCCTCGCCGGCATCGGCTCTGGCCTCGCCCACTATGGTCTGACCCCGGCGGACCTCTCCTGCGTGCTCCTCACCCACGAACACAGCGACCATCTCTGCTCGGCCCGGTCCCTATCCCGGCGCTATTTCCTGCCGCTTGCCGCCACCGCCGGGACGCTCTCCCACCTTGCCGCTCATAAGGGCGAGCAGATGCGGCTGGTCCCCGGCGTCGGGTTCGCGCTCGACGGCCTGGCCATCACGCCTTTCTCTATCCCCCACGACGGCCTCGAACCGGTGGGCTACCTGCTGGAGCACGAAGGCACCCGGGCCTGCCTAGCCACCGACCTCGGCCACGTCCCGGAAGAGCTGCTGTCGGTCTTCCGCTCGTGCGATCTGCTCATCCTAGAGGCGAACCACGACGAGGACCGTCTGTGGTGTGGACCCTATCCCCGGCCGCTCAAGCGACGGGTCGCCGCGCCGACGGGACACCTCTCTAACGAACAGACCGCCGAATGCCTGGTGAAGGTGGGGGATGGCGGACCGCGCTGGGTCTGGCTCGCCCACCTCAGTTCGACGAACAACTCGCCCCGTTGCGCCTTGGAGACGGTATCCGCTCGCCTGAACCGGGAGCAGATCGGAGGGATGCAGGTAGGGGTGGCTCTGCGCGACAGGCCCAGCCTCCGCTGGGATTCGGCCGAGGCGTTCTGTCAGGGCAAGCTGCTGTGAACGATCAGCCGGACGGGCCATCCCCGTTTCGCGGTTCGGCGATGACGACGAAGCGCTCGGTGTACTGCTTGAGCGACGGGTCCCAGTCCCCCGTCCAGGTTATCAGCGTGATTCTCTCCATCGGGGTGGGTGCCAGGACCGACACCGCGTCGTAGCGCACGACCTCCGTCTGGACGACGGCGTAGTCGCGCACGCCGGCCGTGGTGTAGAGGGAGATTACGTCGCCGGGCTTCATCTGCGCTAGCTTGGCGAACACGTTGCCGCTGCTGATACTCTCCACGTGACCCGAGTACACCCCGTTGCCCGCCTGCCCCGGGTAGGCCGTACCCTCCATGTGTCCCACGTAGAACTTCGGCACCTGGTACGCGCCGTCTTTGATCCCCACCTCGACCACGCGCGAGTTGACGCCGATGGAAGGGATGACGATCCCCGCGGCAGGGACGGCCTCCGCGGGGCAGCCGGGGGCGTCTGCCGCACCCCCGGCGCACGCCGGGGGTGCGGCACCGCCGGCCTCTTCCCCGACGGACGTTGCGCTGGCCCTGGCCGTAGCGGTCGCTCCCGCCGTTGGGGTCTCTTCTGGCCCCGCCGTGCCGGTAGGGGATGGCGCGGCAACGCCGTGCGCCCGCCAAGTCCCCTCCAGATCAGACAGCCAAGGGTCCGCGCGCGACTGCTCGTCGAGATAGTACGAATACGCGTAGACGCCGGCCACTCCTATCAGCAGTAGGAGCCCCAGCGCAATCAGTAGGTTCGCCAGCAACGAAATGAGTCTATTGCGTCTCATACCACCAAGTCCGGCTCGGCACCTCCGCCCACCCGGGGGCCGACAGTCCTCTACGACGGCAAGCAGCATCCCACCAGCCGCC
>JAJZQK010000739.1 GCA_021847625.1 Chloroflexota bacterium | reverse complement strand
AGAGCCGACGCACCAGCAAGAACGGTGCCAAGCGTCGCAGAAGTCCAGCGCTGGCACGCGGCCTGCTATGAGGGCTGCAAGCTGCCGGTCGCGGGATATGCGGGCCACTTTCGCGGCGACCCGGCCGTACCCGAGCTCATGGGTTACGAGGTCGGCGTGGGTGCGCGCCAATCTGACGGGTGGCCAAGCAAGGTCGGGGTCTTCTCACCTCAAGTCCATGGAGAGGTACTACAGCTTCTCTCTCAAGTCGGAGCCGGCATTGCGCGCCTGGATGCGATCCTTGCCCCCGGCAGCCGACCGGCCGAAGCGGCCCAGCTGCAGGCCATCGCCTCCCTCGCCGCCGTCATCCATGGCGAGTGGATTCGGATCCACCCCTATGCGAACGGGAACGGACGCACGGCGCGCATCTGGGCAGCGTGGGTCGCGCTGCGCTACGGAGTCCCGATTTTCGTTTCCGTCAAGCCGCGGCCCGATGACATTGCTTACGTGGTCGCCAGCGCAAGCTCGATGGGCCGGCCTCCAGACTTCCGCGGTGATCACTCGCTCGCGTTGAACCTATTCACGGACATGCTGGTCCAAGTCTTGCGGCAGTGAACCGCGCGATCGGCAACCAGCGAATCGAACCAACCTGAAAGCGGCTAGATCAGCTCGGGGGCGGGTGTGGATCGGCGCCGCCCGCCCGCGGACCTGAGTCAAAAGGTGCCAGTGGCAGTGCTGTGCCCGGTGCGCCAAGCGTCCTGCTTTTTACGGCAACCTCGGGCACCATCCGGGCGCTTGCGACCGTGCGGGCGAGCAGTTCCCTGTCCTCCGGGCCGAGGTGTGCCACGTCGCCACCCTCGAAATAGGTAAGTGCGCGCAGAGCCTCCTGTGGCTGAAACGCTTTGCCGTAGAGGGCCCTGGCCGCGCCCAGGCCGTCTTCCAGACGCACGCCGTGTCTCAACAGGGCGGCAACGTCTTGATAATCTTTCGCCTCGGCGCGCTGCAACATCACTTTCAGCTTGGTCCCCAGCAAATCCAGAGGCGACGCAGTCACCAGCAACCCGTCGTTCGTAACCTCGGGCTCGCCAACTCGGCCAAATGTGGTCGAGCCAAAGAACGACACCTTCACCGCCGGCCCCTGGAGATCGCCGACGACGACCTCGACTGTGAAGGTGTCCGGCTCGTCCTGAAGGACCGAAGCCGAACTCAGGAAGGGCATCGCCTCCAGCAGCCGTGCGCGGTCGAGGGTGTGCTCGATGAAGAAGTCGAAGTCGACGGACTGTCGGTGGCCGACGTGCAGAGCAATGGCGGTATCTCCGCACAGGGTTAGGCCTAATGCGGCCGCGGGGCCCAACAGTGGCAGCAGGGCCCGTTGCGCAGGCGGCAACACATCCGCACGCGGTATAAAGACCTTCATCGCAAGCGCTCCCCCAGCTGGCGCTTGGGCATAGGGGGAGGAACGTCACCAGGCTCGATCAGGCCCAGCCTATAGTGCCAGTAGGACCAGGATCGAGGACGGAACCAACCGGCCTCGGCGTGGAGGACGACTTCGCGCAAACGGTCGTTCCCGACCAGGCGCTCCAAGGACTGCGTGTCCTCGTAAGTACCCATGTTCATCACCTGGGCAATCAACCGATTGGGGTACAGCAGCGCCTCGTGCGGCGTCTTCCACCAGATGTAGACCGGGGAAACCCGTTCGAGAAAAGACACCGCCTCTGCACTGAGCCCGGCGAGATCATCCACGAAAGACCTGCCCGGCAAGGGCTGCTTCCTCTCGACTGGACACCGTTCCATTCTAATCTCCCTGATGAGAGAGCACCTTGGTCCTTTTATCGGCAACTAGCAAGCCCCGGGAAGAAACTCCGGTGCTAAGCGCGGCATCCGGAAGCAACAAGGCGGCTAACGGCCATTGACGGAAGATACTCGGCGGCTAACAGCTAATCTGGAAGATACATGGCAGCTAAGAGCCATGCAGGGAAGAAACAAGGCCCTTATGAACGCCTCTTCGCCTCTTCTGGTATTCGCGAGCGAGGTTCCCCCCGCCACCCTCCACCGCCGCGTGAAGGCCGGCGAGCTCGTCCAGTTCGCGCGCGGCATATACGTGCCGGCAACCCAGGACGCCTCCCGCACCGTTCGCGAACATTGGACGAGCATCGCCGGATACCTGTATCCGGGCGCAGTGGTCTCGGGCCGCTCGGCGCCGAGCGGCGCTCCCGTCGAGGAGATCCTGTATCTCTCCCGTGGCTCGAAGCCGAGGGAAAAGCAACTGCCGGGTCTGCGCATAGTCCTGGCCGCTGGCGCCGGCCATACGCCTGCGGACATCCCCTTGCCCGGGGGCCTTTATCTGGCCTCCAAGCCGCGCGCGATACTGGAGAACGCCAGGTTCACGCGCGCCACTGCTTCTCGTGGGCCGTGGGGACTGGGCCGCAAGGAGATGGAGAACTGGCTCGATCGGCTTTGTGCGGGCGACGACGACCCCGCCTTGGAAGCATGGCTGGATGAGCTGTCCGAGACGGCGGAGGAGCTAAAGACTCCCCGGGAGGAATTGCAGCGCGCACAGGAGATG
>JAJZQK010000738.1 GCA_021847625.1 Chloroflexota bacterium | reverse complement strand
TGCTGCTCCTTCTGCTCTACGGGATAAAGACGGGGGTAGCGGAAGAGATCTTCTTCAGGGGCTTCATCGCCAGGCGACTCATCAAGGCGCTCGGCTTCGCGAGAGGGAACCTGCATACCGCCCCCTTCGCGGATACGAAAAGCCTTGCCCTGGCACCAAAGGACGACCGCCGGTAGCCCCTACGGTCAAGCGCACGTCTGCCACAATCCGTTGACTGTGCCGCGCGTCTGCCGACCCATCGACCATTCGATTCCCCTAGAGCACGCGCTCTAGGAGGGCGACGGGGAAGTGGGCGAAGACGCTGCCCAGCGGAAGGGCGGGTTCGCCGTCGTGCTCCGCGAGGGCGAGGACCTCGCCCGTGAAGAGGTTGCGGTAGTTCTCGCCGATCTGGGCGTTGGGCAGAGCGAGCCAGGTGTCCTGCCAGACCGCCTCGCCCAGGGGTGGCTGCTCTTTGCCCGCCAACAGGTGCACGGGCAGCCGCGGCACCGCCACGACGATGGCCTCGGTCTCGGCAGCGCGGGCGAAGGCGCAGACGTGCTCCGCCTTGGGGCCCACGGCGCCCAGAGGTAAGTAGGAGCCATACTTGAACAGCCTGTCGTGGCTGCCACGGAAGGCCAGCGTGCGATGGGTCAGATAGAGCTTGATGCGCCCGTTGAGGCTCGCCTTGAGGAGCTCGTCGGCCAGCGGGCGCAGGTCGTCCCCCGCCTGCTCGATCTTCGCCTTGAGGTCGGCCAGCGACGAGCGGCGCGAGACCCAGTTGACGGGCCCGCGATTGTCGGGGTCGACGAGGCTGAGGTTCCACAGCTCGCTGCCCTGATAGATATCGGGCACGCCGGGCGAGGTGAACTTGAGCAGGGCCTGGGAGAGGGAATTGAACTGCCCGAAATAGGCCACTCGCCGTTGCAGGGCGCGGGCCTCGGCCACGAACCGATTATTGCGGCTGTTGTCCAAGACGCGGCCGACGAAGTCCTGCACCGCCGTGTCGTACTCCTCGTTGGGGTTGACCCAGCTCGTATGGACCTTCGCCTCCTTCGTCGCCTTGGCCATGTAGGCGGCGATGCGCTCGCGAAAGTTGGCGAAGGCCTTGGCGGTGTTCATCTGCATGGGCCAGGCGCCGAGGATCGCCTGGTAGAGCAGATACTCTTCGTTGTTGTCGGGCGCCGGTTCGCCGTCCACCATCGTCTTCTTGGGCGCGTTCAGCTCGGACCAACGGGCGATGGCGGCGGCCCATTCGTCGGGTATCTCGGAGAGGACGTCGATGCGGGCGCGCGTGTCCTCGCCGCGCTTCGTGTCGTGGGTGGAGGTCGCCAGCATGGTGTGCGGCCAGCGCTCCGCCCGCCTGACGTTGGCCTGGTGGAAGTCGGCCACGGAGGCCCCGAACAGGGCGGGGTTGCCACCGACCTCGTTCAGAGAGACGAGACGGTTGTACACGTAGAAGGCAGTGTCCTCCACCCCCTTGGCCATCACCGGCCCCGTCACCTGCTGGAACTTCATGACGAAATCGCTGATCTTCTCCCTATCCTCCGGCGAAAAGTCCTCCAGCCGGCGCAGCAGGAGAGTGTCGCGGACGAAGTCGAAGATGCTGTGCGCGGTGCGGGGGTTACGCCGCCTGGCTTCGGCGACGGCCGCCTCGATGAAGCGCTGGTCCATCGGCGAGACGGTGCCGGAGGCGCCGACGATGTAAGTGCGGTAGACGGGCAGGCAGGCGATGATCTCGCGGATGGCGAAGGTCAGGCTGTTGAGCGTGAAGTCACGGTAGCGGCGGTTCCGCTCGGCGATGCGCTCCAGGTCGTAGCTGAGGGAGTTGATCTCGCTGGCCAGGGAGACCAGCATCACCATCTTCTTGGTCGAGTTGACCAGGTTGCGGAAGTTGACGTTGTTGCCGATGAAGTTGGCATAGATCTCGTCGAAAGCCCGGCGGTTGTCGGCATCGACGAAGATGGAGTTGACGGCGTTGAGGAAGTCGTAGCCGGTCGTGCCGAAGACGGGCCAATCCTCCGGCAAGGGCTCGCCGTCGGCCAGGATCTTCTCGGTGACGACGTATAGCGGCCAGGCTGGTTGGCTGGGGTCGCTCTGCTCGGCCCGGGCCAGCAGGTGGGCGACGACGGCGCGGGCCATGCCGACGTGCGTGCTGTCCTCGCCCAGGCGGGCCTGCGCCCGCCGGAAGGCGTAGGCCTCCTGGAGGTTGTGGAAGTAATTGGACGGGTTCCAGAGGCCGTCCGGATGGTCTATGCGCAGGCCCGTCACCTTGCCCTCGGAGAGGAAACGGAAGGCGAGCTCATGAGTATCCTGGAACACGCTGGGCAGTTCCACGCGCACCGCCGCCAGCTCGTTGATGTCGAAGAAGCGACGGAAGTTGATCTCCTCCATGGCGACCCGCCAGAAGGCCGGCCGGTAGTTCTGGTGGGCCAGCAGCGAGCCCATCAGGTCGAAGCTGTGCCGGTCGCCTACCGTGCCGTTGAAAGCCCGCACGGTGGTGTCGATCATGGCGCGGACGGCGGGGCTGGCCTCGTACAGCGTGGCGATGCGCCGCTTGACGATCTCTT
>JAJZQK010000737.1 GCA_021847625.1 Chloroflexota bacterium | reverse complement strand
GCGCCGAAGAGCCCGGTGTTGCTGATCGCCAGCATGAAGGACAGGCGCCGGCAGCGCCGGCCATCGATCAGCAGGCGCATCCGGCTCGGCCGGTGGGTGAACGACGTCGTCACGGCGGAGACGACGTAGGCCCCCTTGCCAAGCGCGAGCTTCAAGTCGGGGAGCACGCCGTTGACGGTGGCGGCGTCGAACCCGACGCCGACCATCTCGCAGAAATAGCGGGAGGGCCTCCCGGGCCAGCTGACCTTTCCCACGTCGATATGGCGCGAGTGGCCGGCCACCAGGATCTCGGCGGCCCCTCGCGGGTCGAGCGGAATCTCGAGTTCGCGGGCGAGGATGTTGGCGGTTCCCACGGGTATCAGGCCCAGGGCGACATCCGTGCCGACCAGGGGCTGGATGGCCTCGTTGATGGTGCCGTCCCCACCCGCTACCGCCAGGAGCTTGCAGCCGTCCCGAACCGCTCGCTCGGCGATGCTGCCGGCGCTTCCCGGGCCGGTCGTTTCCTGCTGCGACACCCACCAGCCGGTCTCACGCAGGCGCTCGGTGACGATGCTCCAGTCGGGCTTGGCGTTGACGGTGCCAGCGGCGGGATTGACGATGAGGCAGGCCTTGGGGGCCGGCCCCGGCAAGGCTCGGCCCCAGTAAACGTGCGGTGAGGCAGGCATGGGTCCCGATCGTATCACCTGACGGGTCCCCGACGGGTTCAGCTCGGGCCACGGGCGGTTCGCGCGGCGGCCTGTTCAGTCCTCCGCGAAGCTGGCCAGGAATTCCTGGATGTACGGAATGACTTTGGGGGTCTCGCGCATCCCCGTGTGGCTGTAGCAACACAGCGCGACGTTCGTGGCCCCGTCCAGATGGGCGCTCGTGTAAGGAATCACGATGTTGTCGGTGTAGGAGTAGAGGGACAGCGTGGGCACGGTTTCGTGGACGGCAGCGAGCTTCGTCACCAGGGGAGAGTTGAGCGCCAGATCGGCCTTGGCCCCCCCCTGGGCGAAGACAGAGGACAGGGTCCCATGATTGGGCGTGGCCAGCGTCACCAGGGCCTTGACCTTGTTTGCTCCCCCGAGGAAATCGTCGTAGTAGCGGGCATCGAGTCCGCCCATGCTATGGCCGACGAGGAAGATCTTGTCTGCGTGCTGCTCGGCAAGGATCTCGTCGACGCACTGGGCGACCTGCTCTGCGTTGTCGGCGACGGCGGCGTCCGCCGGCTTGATGTCCACCGTGTACGTCGCGAAGCCGAGGCTGGCTAGCATGGAGGCCAGGTAGGTCTCGTCGTCGTGGCTCCCCATGTAGCCGTGGAGCAGCAGCACAGGGGGGCCCGATCCGTGCAGGTTGTAGAGCGTGTGGCTCATGGCCGGGGCGGTGGCGTCCAGCGCGTCGAGCGGCGTCAGCAGCGGAGCCGGCGACGGGGCCGGTGGCGAGTCGAGCTGGCCGCAAGCCGTCAACGTTGCGGCCAGAGTCAGCACCCCGAGAAAGCGAATCTTCATCGTGACCTCTTGCGCAGGCGACGGGGTTCAGTTCACGTAGATGGGATTGGTCAGGGCGGTCATCGACCACCACTGCCCAGGATGCTGCTTGAGCTCCGCTCGCACGTAATCCTTGACGTTCGGGACGCCGACGGCCGAGTACGGCACGTAGGCGTCGTCCGTCATCACGGGGTACGATCCGACCTGTCCGGCCTTGCCGTAGAATTCGACCGTCGATCCCTTGCCGCCGAGCACGTGGGCGCGCATGGGGATCGTGCCGGCCTGATCGACGTTGATGTCGTCGCCCTGGATCGTGCTCCAGGAGCCGTCGTGTTTGGGGTCTGCCTCAAGGACGATCTTGGCGGCTGTGTCGCTCGACTCCACCGAGACGTGGCCGTCGGCGATCGCCTGCTTGACCCCGGCGGGCGTGTGCTCCGAGGCGAAAACGAGGTCGACGGGCTTCACGGGCGAGCTCCCCGGCATGCGCGGGAACTTGGTCCACCAGTCGCCGTGGAAATCAGAACCACCCACCGCGGTGAGGTGCCGCCCCTGCTTGAGCATGGAATCCCACCAGCCGAGTGCCTGCGCGTTGTGCGAGATGGGATCGGTGAGGGCCCACTGGCCGTTCCAGACCTCGACGCCCCCCACCTCCGGCTGCAGAACCGGCCGGGTGGCCCAGGCGTTGCCGTCGAGGTAGGGATGATTCGCCACGATGAAGGCATTCCGGGCCTTGGCGAAAGGAATCATCTCATCGAGGGTCGCATTCGTCGGGATGTTCGTCGTTCCGGTCAGGCCGATGAGCCCCGCGTGCCCTTGCACCGTCATCCCCGTTTCCCGGAGGGCGCCCCACTCCATGCCGGGAGTCATGATCATCTTCGATTCGGCGGCCTTCCATTCCGGTGTCAAGGTGCCACCCATCGAGTTGTGGTCGGTGAGGATCATGCCATCGACACCGGCTTTCTCGAGGCGCTGGATCAGATCGGCCTCGGGCTCGTTGGCATCCGGCGAAGACGGTGTCGTGTGCAGGTGATTTGCGATGGTGAGCCATTCTCCGGTCCGCGAAGCAGGAGCCGGCAGCCGGCCT
>JAJZQK010000736.1 GCA_021847625.1 Chloroflexota bacterium | reverse complement strand
TTGGTTCGGGCCAGTAACCACAAATAGGCGTTCCGGGTCCTTCAGGTAGAAGTCGTTGCACACCATTGGCGAGCCTTGAGGAACGAGCTTGTTGCCCAGGGCCAGATCGAAGGTTTCGGAAGCGGAGACTTCCTTGGACTGGTCCGAGACGCGCGGATAGCAGAACTTCAACCCTGCCGCCGTGAGTCGGTGCACGTACTCTAGATACGCGACGTAGAACTGAACTTCCCGGTCGAAATCGGCGATTGTCTGATCGACATAATCTCGATGATGGTCGCAATAGCTGTCCAGGGCCAGGAAGACGTCGGGATACAGTAGAGCTACCCTGTCGAGTACCCCGGCTTCGACGTGGTTCATGTCCGGCCAGGCGTTGAACTTGGTTCGGTAATCCTTTACGGCGCCTCGCTTGAACTTCTGGAATGTGTCCTCTACCTCGGCGGCGTAGTCCACCTCCGAGTCATATTTGCTGACCTTGATGCGGTTGCCCTGTATGTGGAGACAATACCTAACGCCTGCTAGGTCGTCTACAAGTTTCGCCCGCTCGGCCAGACGGGAAGCGAATTCGGGGGACTGGACATAGTTGGATAGATACTCGCGGAGGGCCAGAAAACCGCGCGACCTTACGTCGGCCAGAGTGAGGCCATGCAGGAGCTCGCTGACCGCGTCACCGTATATTCCGACCGCGTCCAAGAACCAGCTTTCCTTTTGGTACTTGTAGTAGAGCTTGTCGGCTTGAGCGAGGTGCTCGCGCATCGACCGCATCTTTCGAGCAAAGGAGCGTATGCAGTCCCACACGGCCTTACCCTCGAGGTCCCGAAAGATCTCGTGCCGGTAAGCGATTGCCCCGATGTCGCAGAGCGGAGCATAGAAGAACGGCTTCAGACGGTATTCCTCTCGGATGACCGTCACGGACTCTACGACCTGATCGAGATTCAGGTCCCCAAAGAATGCTGGCGCTTCCAGCTGGTCCACGCCTGCCCGTTGCTCCGACTGCTCAAACAGGATGCTATGGAAAGTCACGGAAAGATGTCACCTCCTGGGCGGTGGAAGCGCGTGGCAATGGTTTGGCGGGGGGCCACAGCGTTCCGGCAGATCCTGCCAGGGTGCACCGGTGCGCAGAGTCCCTCTTGCCATCTCGCCAAGATGCGCCTGCAGTGGTTACGACCCCGGCTCTTGTGGAACCGTCGTCTCTGAGCCCGCGACGTCAACCATCGCCCGAACCAGGTCGGCCCGACCGATGATGCCTATCAGTCGGCCGTCGCGCAGAACGGGTACGGGATGGATGCCTCGATGCAGGACAATGGCCAGTACCTCACCGAGGGTGGCATCCTCCGACACCGCCACCACTGGAGTGGACATGACCTCAGAAACTAGCAGCTCACTCATAAGCCGAGCCTTCCTCTCGAAGCCGGGGTAGAAGATCACGTAGTTCCGCCCGGCCTGCCGGTGGGGCATCCTCAACACATCCTTTATGCCTATCACTCCGACGAGCGTGCCCTCCCGGGACGTGATGGGAAATCCGTTTACCCCGCACTCCAGCATCAACTCTGCCGCACGAAGCAGCGGAACATCTGACTCGATGGTCAGCACATCGGTGGTCATCACGTCTTTGGCTGTGAGCATGGCACCTCCTCCTACCGATGATCTGCAGCACCAACCTCTCACTGTACACCCTCGGCTCGTACGGCTGGCCCCGGACCAGCGGCGGCGACTCAGTTGCCCCCAACAAAAAAGCTCCTATGGCGGAATGTGGCCACCATAGAAGCTATCAGTCGCCCCGCGACCGTTCGCCCGGTCCCCTTCAAGGGCTCGAAGCCAGCGAGCTTCATCGCTACCGATGAGTCTATTCGGTTGACAACTATTGACAACTATTCTACCGGTTGGGAGCCGCCTGGGCAAGCGTGCCTGCCAGTGAGAATCCGCAAGGCTCCAGGGCGGCCAGGGCCTCTTGTCTCTCGTGACGCGTGCTCATCAGAGGGCATCCTTCCAACATCAGTCGCAGGTGGCGCAACGCCTCCTTCCGATCGCCCTCTCGCTCCCTCCACCTCGCCAGGACGGCGTGGGCCCGCCAGGCTGATGCTTGCGCCTCCAGCGCGAAGCCCGCCTCCCGCCGGTAACGCTCCAGATCCCCCTCCACCAGGGCCAGCAAGGCTCTCTCCACGCGAGCATCGGCGCCGTCGCCCGCCGCCTTCAGATGTTGCCGGGCAAGATGGTCGTCGCCGGCCTCCCGCCTCGCCGAGGCCGCCTTGGCGCGCAGCTCCTGCCTCTTCTCGCCGGCGCCCCCGACGGTCTCCAAGGCGGCCTCGTAGCAGCAGGCCGCACCTCTTGCGTCGCCGGCCTCCCTGAGAGCGTCCCCATGCTTTTCCCGCAGATGGCCTGCTCCCCATCTCAGGCTGTCCCCGGTGGCTTCCGTGGCCTGGATCGCCAGGGCGTAGAAGTCGGCGGCCTCCCCCGCTCGACCCAGGGCCAGGAGGCGGCTCGCCGCCCGCTCGGCCCGGAGGGACGTGTTCACCCCGTCCCTTCCCGCTGCCAGCTCCTGGTCCAGCTTCGC
>JAJZQK010000735.1 GCA_021847625.1 Chloroflexota bacterium | reverse complement strand
CGTTGGCACGGTTGAAGGGCGACCGCCGAGCCCGGGCATGAATGCGCCGGGCTCATCCAACAAAGCCCCTCGCGAGGGGGCTGGGACGGGGGGCCCTCCCGCGGGAGGGTTTTGTTGCCGTAGCCCGGGGGTTCAGCCCCGGGCAACCGCCCGGTCACCCCAAAGACGACCCTCACCCCAACCCTCTCCCTGGGAGGACGATGGAACCCTTGCTCGACCGCCCCTACGCCGCCTTCTGAAATACTGTGGACATCCACAGTTACATCCCCACGTCCGCCAGCCGAGAATAGGGCCAAGAAACTGAACAAGGAGGAAGCGGTGAAAGTATCGGCCTACCTGCCCTTTGTGGCCCTGCTGGCCGTGGCGGTGCCTGTGGAGGTAGGCGCCGGTCTCCTGGCCTATCACACCATTGGCGAGGTTACGAGCGCCATGCTGGTGCTCGCCGTCGCCCTGAACGTCGTACCCGTCTTGCTCTACGTGGCCGGGCGGCAAAGCCTCGCCGTCGGGCTGGTGCTTCTGCTGGTAGTCGCTCTGGTGTTCCCCCAGGTAGTGCTGGGGCAGCGGCTCATCTCGCTGCAGCAAGAAGCGGCGAGCATTGTTGCCTACACCTATGAAACGAGACTCGCCACCGGCGAGTACCCGGCCGACCTTTCCGGCTATGCCTTCCACGACCCAAGCCTGAGTCAATTCGTCGAGGGCTATGCGCGAGATGAGGAACGCGGCGGCTTCGCGCTGTTCTACTACGTCGGCTCGCCCGCGACTTCGCACTCCTACTCCCCGCGCCACGGTTGGCAGTACTACCCCGATTGAGCCCCAGGGCAATGCTCGGTGTGACAGAATCCGGGATCGGCCGCAGCAGACTGTGGATATCCACAGTTACGTTCGCCCGAGCCCGGCGCAACAATGTGGTCGAGCGAGGCAGGAGACAGCGCAGTGCGGCCTGCACGCTCGGAAGAGGTTAGCGATGGCCGGACGATGGTGGGTAACGCTGGGGATAGCGGCGCTGGTGGTGGGCCTGGGCCTTTGGGGAGGGTCCCTGGCCGGCAGCGCCAGGGCCTCCGTCGAGCTGGCGCCCAGGCTAACGGCGCTCGTCGGCCGGACGGGGCTCGACCCCTTCGACCCCGTCAGTCCATTGGCCAAGACCGAGGTGCTGGACGTGCGCCGGCCGGCGAACGGCCCCGAGGAGGTGCTCATTCGCTTCGCCTACGAGGACGGGCGCAGCCGCGAGTACTGGGTCTGGGCCTCGAACCGCCAGCGGCTCTTCCGTCTTGGCCCCTGGCAGTACACCGGACTCGACAGGCTGCTGGCCCCCTACGAAGAGCTGCCCACCCTGCCTCTCGTCCCCGCCTCGGCCCCCGTGCGGATTGGCGAGCCAACGCTGCTCACGAGCGTCGAGGCCCTCACCGGCGAAGCGCATGCCTTCGACTACCCGAGCTGGTACACGCCGAGCGTGCCGAGCCATCCGTGCGTCTGGTCGCCGCGGGGCGACGCCGTGCTGGTGACCATACCCGGCAACAACGAGGTCCGCGAGCAGAAAGACCTTTGGCTGGTGCCCCTCGACGGCGGCAAACCCATCCTGATAGCCGAGGATGCCGAACAACCCAGCTGGAGTCCCGACGGCCGGCAAATCATCTACTGGACCCCCACCGCCGACGGTCCCCTCTACGTCGTCGCCGACCGCCAGGGGAGCGTCGTCAGGGGCCTCTCCGGTCCGCGGACGGTCTCACGGTACGCCCCCGGCGATGACGGCCTCTACCTCGTCTACTCCGGCGCCCTGCGTTTCCTATCCTACGCCGCCCAGCCCGGCGACCCGCCCCAGCCGTTGCGCGGCCTGCCCGGCGTCGACGGGCCCGGCGCGCAGGGCGACTTCACGATTAGTCCTGACGGCCGTACGATTGCCTACGCCTGCGGCCGGTCCGTCTGCTTGGCCGACCTGGCGGGCAGCAAGCCAGTCCAGGTCGCCCTGCCCGACCTCGCCGCGCCGATCGCCGCCCATCCCACCCCAACACCCGCCAACCTGCCCCCGCCGGCCCCGACGATGGCGCCGGCCGGCAAGGCAGGTTGGGACCCTGACGAGGCCTACTGGCCGCGGCTGCGGCTCGCCTGGAGTCCCGACGGTCGGCTGCTTGCGGTGAGCCGCTTCCGCGCCGACCTGTACCGGCCGGCGGTAGCGATTGTCACGGCGTCCGGCGACCTCGTCGCCGACTATCCGGCCGGCCCCAACGGCGAGCTGGGCATCCCCCAGTGGACGCCCGACGGAGCGTACCTCTTCCTGCCGGCCTTACCCGAGCACGGCCGCCGGCTGGTCGTGATGGAGGCGGCCACGGGCCGCCTGTACGACCTGACGCAACCGAACTGGGACGCCGAATTCTACCTGTCACCCACCGGCGACCGAATCATCCTCACCAACGGTCGCGGTTCATTCTACGTAGCGGAGGTTGTTCGATGAGGCTCTTCTTACTCTGGCTCATGCTCGCCGCAGCCCTCGTAATCCTATCCCTGCTGCCGCTGGAGAGCCTGGTCCCTTAGCGAATGGCAGCAATTACACGGTGGGA
>JAJZQK010000734.1 GCA_021847625.1 Chloroflexota bacterium | reverse complement strand
GCTTCTCCTCGATCTACTTGATTCTCACCAAGCTAGAACGCAGCGGGCTGGTCGTCAGCCACACGGAGATGGAGGTGGGCAAGGGGCCGGCACGCAAGGTCTACAACGTCACCTACGCCGGCCGCCTCGCCTGCCGGGAAGCCATCCTGGAGGCGCTTTCGTTGCCCCGGCCCTGGCAGAGCCCGTTCATGATCGGCCTGGCCAACCTCACCACCCTCTCCCCCAGCGACGCCCTCGCCGCCCTGCGCCACTACCGGACGCGCCTAGAGGAACGCTTGGCGCACGTGCGTGCGCGCCGGGAAGAGCTAGAGTCGCCGGAATACCATGTGGCGGCCATGTTCGACCGCAGCGCCACCCTCCTCGAAGCGGAGATAGCCTGGGTCGATCACTTCGCCCGGCAAGTCGAGGAGCACAGGGGAGACAGGCACGACCTGACGCCCTAGCTGATAGCTAAGATGCTGCCCGCCACTATGCGGGAGAAAGGGAGACGTTAACCCGATGGCTCTCCAACCATTGTCCGGCTTCCGGTCCCTCGTGACCCACCACTGCATCCCGTGTCGCTGACCGACCTGGCGAAGGCCCGGGGGTCGCGCTTCAAGCCCTTCCCGCCCCAGCACGCCTGGTTCAACTTCGACTTTCGCGACAAGCGCCCACCGGAGGCCGGCGAGGTGCGGGAGGCGATCCGGGAGGTGACCACGAAGATGCTCGAGCCGCCCATTGCCAACCGCGGCGTCAAGGGCATCCGCAAGGCGGCGACCGCCACCCGCCAGTGGCCGCGCATAATGAGCGAGGCGAAGACTCTCTTGGGACTTGGCGCAACCGCCAATCAGGAAGGCGTCGGCGTGTTTACTCTGGCTCACGCCGCAAGTACTGCGGCAGAGAGCGGCAACGCCACACCTCTCCTGTAGGTCCGGCCGTGGCGTTCCATTCGTTTGCCTGCACCGCCCGAAAGGCTAGCGGTCCCCGGGCATGGAGTCCCAAACAGCCGCTATCGTACGTTCTGCTCTGCCGGATCATCGTCAGCGTGCCGTCCACATAGACGGAGAAGAACGAGGCTTGAAGTACCACCTTGAGTTTGTGCCATTGGCCCGCGTGCAATACGACGGCGCATTGCTGAAGGGGCCGGTCGGGGGCGCCGGGGAAGAGCTCGGAGAGGGCCAGACTGCGCCGGTCGAAGTCCAGGCTCACTCGGTAGCCCGCCAAAGCGGAAGGGTTGGCGCGGACCAGCAGCGAACCAACACCGCCGGCGGCGCTCAGAACCTCCACCTCGAAGGCTACATCGCGGCCCCAGAGGGTGTCCAGCAAGTAGGTGTCCCCTACCGACTCGGGGGGTATCAACACGCCCTCATCATCGCGCTGCCAGACGCCGCCGTGCTGAACGAGCGACGCGAGGTCGGCCGTGAGACCGGAGAACAAAAGGCGGCCATCGTCGCTCCCGTCTAGAGGACATTCCCGTATCGCTACCGTCCCATCCGGTTGCCAAGTGACGATATGGGGGTCGCTGAGAACGGAGGCTCCCCAAACCCCTTGCACCTCCTCCTGCACGATACAGAGGAAGTAGGTAACGTTGTCGAAAGTCGGCAACTCGCAGGCGCAAGACCATCCTTCGAGCAACCTGTGGTTTCGGGGCTTGATCCAACCGCCCGTTGGGCTGGCGGACATCAGGTAGGCGATCTCAAAGTGGGCGAAATCCTCCGGGCGCGACCCTTTGTTTCGCGGACCGCCCTTGGCCGTGTAGAAGAGGTAGAACTTGCCACCGTGGGCGACGAGGAAGGGAGATTGGCACTGGGTATAGGAGCGGTCTTCCTCCACGAACGCCGGACCCAGATCCCGCCATTCAATTAGGTCCGTCGACACCGCCGTCGCGATGCACGCCCGGCCATCGGCCGTCGTGGCGGTGTAGTACATCAGGAAGCGGCCACTGCCGGGCTCCTGCCAGACCATCGGATCCTTGGCGAGGACGCCTTGCCCTCGCTCGCGGTCGGACCACGGCCCCGGCCTGACAAGAGGGCTGGCGGCGTGTTTGTGCCAGACGGCCAAGTCCGGCGAGGTCGCGAGCCCGATGCCCTGGTTGCCGCGAGCGTCCGTTCCGGCGTAGAACAAGTAGTACAGGCCGTCGTGCTCCACCACGTGCGGCGCCCAGACTCCCCACTCGTCCCAGGCGCCCGCCGTTCCCGCAGCCAGAACCGGCTCCCGGGGGTTCCAGACGCGCAGGTCCGCCGAAACGGCATGCCCTAGGTCTATTTCACTCTTGCCATAGCCGAGCGGCCAACTCCAACGCTCGCCGCGAATATGGAGAAGGTGGTATTCACCATCCCGTCTGACGATGCAGAAATCGGCAACGTACTCACCAGGATAGCTGTACATAGGCCTCATCTCAAGAAGCGTGACGTCCAGGGCGCCCATTGAGGCTTCCCGTTACAGACTCCATTCTACAGGCAACTTGCGACTCTGGCTACCGGTAACTGCTTCTTCCTGGAATTGCACCATAAGGAAGCCTCTTCACACCGCCGGCGGGAAGGGGTCCTTTGTAGCATAGGGGCGCCCCCTCGTCATTCCCG
>JAJZQK010000733.1 GCA_021847625.1 Chloroflexota bacterium | reverse complement strand
TCTTCTCGATGATCCCCGCCATCGTGAAGGTCTTGCCCGACCCCGTCACCCCGAGTAGCGTCTGGTGCTTGTGCCCGTTAACCAACCCATTGGCTAATCGTTCTATCGCCTCGGGCTGATCGCCCGTCGCCCGGAAATCCGACACCAACCTGAACTCTGGCAACTCTCACACTCCCTCACGTGGCCTGCGTTGCCAATTATACACGAGTGCCCGGAGCCGAACCAGGGCATGTCAGGGCTCGGATGGAGGCAAGCCCGAAGGCCGATCTGGCATCCACTACCGTCGTCAATTGACTGCTTTGCCATTCTACCGTATACTCGCCTTGTCGATGGCGAAATATGCCCCATCTCGACGGGATGAAACCCCATGCAATCAAGAAGGAGGTCGGCCGCCATGGAAGGAAGGCGAGCGCTGATAATCAGCCCCAAGGACAACGTGGCCACGTCACTGGAGGACATCGAGGAAGGCGCGTCGGTCGCCGCTAGGTCCGGCGAGGGACTTGTCGAACTCAAGGCGCTGGAGAAGATACCCTTCGGCTTCAAGATCGCCCTTGCCGACATATCCAAGGGGGCGGAGGTCTACAAATACGGCGAGGTCATCGGCCGCGCGAGCCAGCCGATCAAGAAGGGCACGCTGGTGCACATCCACAACTTGGAGGGGATGCGCGGCAGGGGCGACCTCGCGGCCGCCGGGGGCAAGTCGTGAACTTCCTCGGCTACCGCAGACCGGACGGCTCGGCGGGAATCCGCAACTACGTCCTGGTGATCCCCGGCGGCCTCATCGCCGCCAAGATCTGCGACTTCGTCCCGGGCACGCGCACCATCCACACCTCCGACCACGGCTCGGGGCGCACCCGCGAGGATCGCGAGGCCATCGCCCGCGTGCTGGTCGGCCTGGGCCGGAACCCCAACGTGGGCGGGGTCGTCGTGCACGCCGCCAGCCCCGGCGCGGGGTACCCGGAGCTGGATCCGCGCAAGCTCGTGGAGGAGATCGCCGCCTCCGGCAAGCCGGTGGAGCTCGTGGATCCGGCCACGGACGGCGGCACCTTCGGCGCCATCGAGAAGGGCATCAAGATCGCCCGCCGCATGGTCTACGAAATCTCCAAGCAGCGCCGCGAGCCGTGCGACTTCGGCCAGCTGTCCATCGGCGTCAAGTGCGGCTACTCGGACCCCACGTCCGGCATCGCCGGCAACCCGGCCGTCGGCTATCTCTACGACCGCCTCGTCGAGGCCGGGGGCGTGGCGATGTTCGGGGAAACGACGGAACTGATCGGCGCCGAGCAGGCGGTAGCCAAGCGCGCGGCCACGGAAGCGATCGGCAAGCAGATTCTCTCGGCCGTCGACCGCATCGAGACGCTGGCGAAGGCGAGCGGCCAAGATATCCGCTCAGTCAATCCGGTCCCCTCCAACATCGCCGCCGGCCTCAGCACCTTGGAAGAGAAATCGCTCGGCGCCGTGCACAAGGCCGGCACAAAGCCCATCCAAGGGGTATTGAAGTACGCCGAGCGCCCTTCCGGACGCGGGCTCTATTTCGTGGACAACTGGATGGGGCACCTGTCGATCTTCCTCGGCTACGCCGCCGCCGGGGCGCAGATGGTCATCTTCCAGCTCGGCGGCGGGGGCACGCCCGGGCGCACGATTCTCGAAGGCGTCCCCTCCGTCGTGGCGCCGCTGCTGTGGGCAACGGCGAATCCCATCACCTACGCGCGCTCCGACGACGGCGTGGACTTCTTCTCCGGCACCGTGATCGACGGTCGGGAAACGCCGCAAGAGGTGGGGGAAAGGCTCGTCAATATCGTGGCCGACATCGCCTCGGGGACCTGCACCCGCAGCGAGACGGTCAACTACTGCGACCCGGCCCAGGTCTATACGCGTGAGCCGGTCTTCTAGCCTTCTCTCCTAGGCGTCGACGACGTAGTTGCCAAACGGAGCGGCGGAAAGATTAACCGCTGCTCCGTTCTTCTTGTTATCCGCGATAACTTGGCCCGACCGTGGAAGAATCGATCGCCATCTTGTAGCTACCGGCCACGGGCTACTGCGACTTGCCGATCAGCCTCTCCACTTTGCCAAGGAGGTCGTCGATGCTGAACGGCTTGGGCAGTAGCTCGACTCCCCGTCTCTCCAGGTCCTTCGCCTGCGCGCGCATGCTTATCATCGCGGCGCTGGTGACGATGACCGGTATCCCCTTCGTCGCCGGGTCCAGCTTCGTCATATCCAGGACCTCCCAACCGCTGCGCCCGGGCATCATTATGTCGAGGATGATCAGGTCGGGCTTCTCCCGCCGTATGACGTTGCTGGCCTTCAGGCTCTCCACTATAGGGATAACCTCGTACCCGGCCTGCTCCAGCATGGTCTGCACCATATCGACGAATTCGCGGCTATCATCTATTACGGCTATCTTCTTGGCCATTTGCGCACCACCCTCCCCTTAGGGAGCAGGTATCGTGCCCGTCGGCGTACGGTTGGGCATGGTTCAGGAGGGCGGATAGACAGAGTCACAGTTTGATGCCAACGTCACCCCCGCGAAAGCGGGGGTCCAGGCAGCCATCGGCGGATTTCCTGG
>JAJZQK010000732.1 GCA_021847625.1 Chloroflexota bacterium | reverse complement strand
GCTGGGCGAATGCGCAAATACCAACGCCGGCAAGCTCCTCATCGACTGGTGGCTGGGCGAGACCGGCCAGAAGGCCAACGTCGCGGGCTACAAGTACTCGCCGCGGGCGGACATCGATCCCCCTGTAGGCTGCCCGCCACTGAAGGAACTCACCCTGTGGACCGAGGACAACGACTACATCCAGGCGCACCAAGACGAGATCATCGATAAGATCAACAAGGCGCTCGGGGCCTAGGCGTTCGTGGCCATCGGGCCGAATCGAAACGTAGGTAACCAGAGGAGCGACCGTCAACCGGCGACCATTGCCTGGTCGACTGGTTGGCGGGCCGCTCTCCGTCACGTACTCTCGGACCATTCGGGCCCAGCTACCACGGCAGTCGGCGTACGACTCGGGTTCGGGTGCCGCTGGTAGTGTGCCGAGGTCGAGTGCTCTCGGCCGTACACTCTGGCGGCGTATCCCTGTTGCGAATGCAGCCGTGGAGCAGGTGGCCCCCGCCACGCGTGGGCGGCGGGCCGTCCGCGCGACAGCTAAGAGTGGCGAGGATCTCTCAAGAAAGGATTGATAGGTATGGCAGAATACGAAGCCTCTACCGTTCCGAAGACGGAAGCTGGGCCTCCGCCTGGCGCCGCCCCTCAGCGGGGAGGGCTGCGAGAGGTGCTCACCGTCGAAAGGATTGCCCTGGGGCTAGCCGCGCTGGTCCTGGTGATCCTGGTGGTGTACCCGGGGGCATGGCTCTTCCTGGGTAGCCTGGGCGTGCCGCGCGAACTGACGCTGGATCACATCCTGGCAACGATCCAGCAGTCCCAGTATATCGAGCCTCTGGTAAACACACTTATCCTGGGCTTCGCCGTGTCCTTCCTAGTTCTCATCGCGGGCGTGCCGATGGCCTGGGCCGTGACGCGCACCGACATGCCCGGGCAGGGCTTCTTCCGCTCGGCGCCGGCCATTGCCTTCTTGACGGCACCGTATCTCTCGGCCCTCGCCTACATAATGCTGCTGGGCCCTAACGCGGGATTGCTCAGTAAGTTCATTATGTCGGTTACCGGGCTCCAAGAACTCCCCATAAGCATCTTTGGCATCGGCGGCGTCGCCTTCGTAATCTCCTGTCACCTCTTCCCTTACGCCTTCTTCCTGACGTCCAGCTCGTTGGACTCAATGGACGCTTCATTGGAGGAATCGGCGCAGATTCTGGGGGCCAACAAATTGAAGACGATGTGGCGGGTAACCTTGCCGCTCGTGTTGCCGGGCATTACCTCGGCCGCGCTGCTGGCCTTCGTCGCCTCGATCGCCCTCTTCGGCCCGCAGGCCTTCCTCGGCCTGCCCGGTAGAGTTTATTTCTTGCCGACGAAGATCTTCGTGCTCCTGTCGCTGTACCCGCCACGCTTTGCCGAGGCTTCGGCCCTAGGCTTGGGCATCATCGTCTTGACCGCCTTCGCCCTGTACGTCCAGCGTACCGTGCTGGAGAAGAAGTCCTTCGTGACCGTCTCCGGCAAGGGTACACGCCCCGCGCGGATGAAGCTGGGCCCGTGGAAATGGGTAATGTTAGCCTACAGCTCGTTGATCATCCTCGTCTCGGTGGTGCTGCCGTATTCCGTATTCATCGTCGCCGCCTTCAGCAAGCAGTGGCTCGACGGGCCCTCTTTGTCCAACTTCACCTTGCAGAACTTCCCGTACGTGCTCTTCGAGGACGACCGCACCACCCGCGCTATCGGCAATAGCTTCATGCTCGCCACGGGCGTGGCGACGGTGACCGTCCTGCTCGGGTTCCTGATCGCCTTCATCGACCTGCGCACCCAGACGCGCGGGCGTAGGGTGCTCGACTATCTGTCCATCCTGCCGCTCGGCATACCGGGCATCGTGCTCGCCGTCGGCCTGCTGCAGGCCTGGATTCGCAGCCCAATTATGATCTACGGCACCATCTGGATCATCTTCATCGGCTATATGACGCGCTATGTGCCGCTGGCGGTGCGTTCGGCCAATACGGCGCTGCGGCAGATCGATCCGACCCTCGAAGAGGCCTCGCGCATTGCCGGTGGCTCCTGGCTTATGACGATGAGACGGATCACCGTCCCGCTCATCAAACCCGGAATATTGGTCGGCTGGACGCTCGTGTTCGTGCCGACTCTCCAAGAGATGAGCACGTCGATCCTGCTGTACACGCAAGGCACGGAAGTCATCTCCGTGATGATCTACAAACTCAACGAGCTGGGCCTGTTCGAGGCCATCGCCGCCCTGGCCATGATCACAGTGGTCCTCGCTATGACGATTTTGCTGATCGTGCGCAAGCTCGCCGGCGCCAGCCTGGAACAGCTGGCCGGCGGCGGCTAGGAGCAGGCACGACATGCTGATTGAGCACGCTTCGGGTGCAGACGGACGGAGAAGATATCGGGAGGGAATTGCCAATGGCAGGCATTGAGATAGTAAACGTCACCAAGAGGTTCGGCACGAACCTGGTGGTCGATAACGTCAGTCTGGAGATACGCGACAAGGAATTCGTCACCCTGCTGGGGCCCAGCGGTTGCGGCAAGACCACGACCCTGCGCATGCTCCCGGGCTTCCTCCA
>JAJZQK010000731.1 GCA_021847625.1 Chloroflexota bacterium | reverse complement strand
ACCGCGACCTGGGCCACCCCGAACCTCGTGGGCTTGGCCCGCAGGAGGACGTCGAGACCGAGAGCCACAAAGAGGTACATGAAGGGGGCCGCCCCCACCGCGCGGGCCATATCGGGCGTGCCCGTGCTGAAGACCTGGGTGGCCACCAGCGGGATCAGGAATACCACCCACCAGAGCACGTACTGCCGCCAATATAGCAGACCGAACAGCAGCCCTCCGACGTAGGCCAAGGCCGTCAGCGGATCGAAGATGGGCCTGCCCACCGGGGCATAGCGGGGGGCGTTGAGGACGGCCCCGTCGAGAAAGGCGAACGCGCGGACGGTCTTCGAGATCTGCAGGCGCAGCAAGTCGAAGGATGAGTTGGCCCCCTCGTAGGGCAGCTGGGCGTTGAAGATTGAGACTACTTGCGTGCGGGCGGTGAAGGCGTCCCAGCTGTCCAGCGTTGTCCGCAGCTGCGGCGCGAACGTTACTAGGCACACCGTGCCGAGGAGCGCGTAGCCCAGGAGGATTTGCCGGGCCTGATCGCGGTGGAACCACAGCGCGAAGGGGAGGAACGCGACGAGTGCGACGACGATCAGCCGGCCGGCGAAGTAACCATAGAGGCCAAGGGCGGCGAAGGAGCCGGTCGCGGCGTAGAAGTAGAAAGCATTGCGCTCTCGCCGGAGGGCCAGCGAGAGCATCCAGGCCGCCATGGCCCCGTAGAAGGCAACTTGGACGTTCTCCCAGCCGCTGCGCGAGAAATGAAGGAACCACGGGCTCGTGGCCAGCAGCAGCGACGCCGCCGCGGCCGAGACGCGTTTCGTATGCTGGCGGGCAAGGTAGTAAAAGGGCACCAACGTCAGCGCGCTCAGCAGAACGCTCGGCATGCGCAGACCGACGGCAGTCGGCCCGAAGACCTGGACGAACCAGGCGAGCAAATGAACGCTGAAGGCCGGCGCCGGCTTCCAGTCGAGGCCGAAGAGGGCAGGGTCCTTGCCCTCCAGCACCCGCAGGGCGAACTGGAGGTTGTCCGCCTCGTCGGCAGTGACGTTCGGCGGCACCACGTCCAGAAAGGCCAGCCGGATGAGGAGGGCAAAGGCAACCAGCCCGGCGACGGGGGCCAGGTCCTTGTTACTGCGGACGAGGCTGGTGAGAGGGTGGATTCTCTTCCTCACGCTCACGGCGAGCATATTGTAGATCCTCTGCAGACACTTGGCGACGTGAAAAGAGCCTTATCTTCCCAAGGCCTGGGATAGGGTGCCCACGCTCAGCCCCCGCTGCTTGAGCATCTCCAGGGCCGGCGCGATGGCATCAGCGCCCGCGTCGGTGTAGCAGTGCATGACCACGATATCGCCGGCGTTGGCCTCCATACCGACCTTGCGGGCGGCTTCCGGCCCGGTTACCTCGGGGCGCCAGTCCCCGGAATCGAGCGTCCAGTAAATGACCTCGTAGCCGTCGTCCCGCAGGACGTGGAGCACACGCTGATCGTAACTGCCGAAAGGCGGGCGCATGAGCTTGGAGGGCGGCTTTCCGGCTATCTTGAGAAGGACCTGGTCCGTCATCTGCATCTCGCGCGAAATCTCGGCGTCGGGCACCAGGCGGAAGTCGGGATGATCGTAGGAATGGTTGGCCACCTCGTGGCCCTCGGCGGCCATCCGCCGCACGAGATCGGGGAACGCCTCCGCCCACTGGCCGGTGAGGAAGAAGGTGGCGTGGACGCCAGCGGCGCGCAGGGTATCGAGCACGAAGTCCGTCCTCCCCTTGTCTCCGCCCCCGGCATCCATGGTGAGGGCGACAAAACCGGTGCCGGGATTCGCCCGCACCATCGGCGCAAGGGTATCGGGGTAAGCGGGAACGGGGAGAGCAGGGTCGACCACGGTGGGCTCGGCGGCCGCCACCACAGGCGCGGGCTCGGGAGTGGCGGTCGGGGTTGCCGCTGGCGTTGCGGTTGGAGGACGGTCGACGGGCCCGACGAACGACAGGTCGGGCACCTGCAGGGCCGGCAGACTCAGGTCGAGGCGGACGAAGGGCCCGCTTATGAGCAATACGAGCACAAAGGGGACGACAACCAGTAGCGCAGCCAACCCCTCTCGTTTGAGTTCCGAGAGCACGACCCCATCCTCACCACGAACGACCGCTGCCAGAGCGAGCATCCGGCTGCCCGTCCAACGAGCAGTATAGCACGAGGGGAGAGCGTCAACAACAGCGAGTCTGGAGAACAGAAGATACTTGCCTTGGAGAGTAGAGAAGCCCCGGTTGGGCTAGCAAAACGAAGCATGCGTTACATATTTTGAGATGTCGCCATCTGTTTGGCTGGCAATTCCTATGGAGGGGATCGAACGGCCAAATGGGGGATTGCAGCAGAAGGGAAATGGTGTATACTTGAAGTATATTGAAGTAAATATAGTTGGTACGCACCAAGTGTAGACGGACGATGACGAGTCCAAGGAGGTTGAGCGTGAGCTACAGAACGCCGGAGGAGGAGCTGGGGGACGCCAAGCAGCGGGCGCAGGAAGCCCGCGAGGCCTGGCGCCGAGCGCGGTCCGAACTGCGGGAGGCGGTTCGCCGAACACGGGCGGAGAGCAAG
>JAJZQK010000730.1 GCA_021847625.1 Chloroflexota bacterium | reverse complement strand
GTCTTCCCCACCTCTACCGCCCCCATAATCGGGGCCAGCGGCGCCATTGCCGGCGTGCTGGGCGGCTATCTGCTGCTGTACCCCCAGGCCCAGGTGCGGGTGCTCCTGTTCTTCGGGCCGTTCTTCGCCCTGGGGAGGATCACGGCGCTGCTGATAATCTTCGGGTGGTTCGTGCTGCAGGTCCTCCGCGGCTTCGGCAGCCTCCTCCCATCAAGCGCCGAGGGAGCCGGGGTGGCCTATCTGGCCCACGTGGGAGGCTTCGTCGTCGGCATGGCGCTAACGGCGGGCACTAGGTATATCCGCCGCCAGCCCATCGGCAGATTCAGGGGGAACTACCGCGTCGGCTGGACGTTCCGCAACTGGCTCATCGCCGCCGTCGCCCTGGGGGGTGCTCTGGCCCTAGGGGCCACGCTCGGCGGCGCCGTCGGCGCGACTATCCACGGCGTCGCCCTTGGCCTGGCCGCGCTCCTCGCTATCGTCGACGGGGCACTACGCGCGACCGGCCGTCACGCTCTCCTCGGCGAGGGACGCGGCGCCGGACGGTTCCTCGCCATCGTCCAGATCGTCGGCGCCATCACGATCCTGGTCGTGGCGTTTCTCCCGGAATAGCCGGCGGGGCCATCCCCCGATAACGGTCTATCCGCTTGTGACCCCTCAAGGCGTAGCGGCCGGCGTCTCCCTCGGGCCCGCGGCCCCAGGGACCCTGTCTGCCGGCCGGGTGGCGGCCAGACCTCGGTCCCTGGGCGCAGCCCAGGGGGACGGGCCGCCACTATGCGGGGGACGGACCGGGATAGGACTGAACCTAACGCGGCTGGAATAACGATTCGCCTGCGCCGCCCGGGCCCGGACGCAGAACGACCCGGCGGCACTAGGCGGCGCCGCGTCGTAAGGTACCGATCGTTCGCCTAGCCTACTTCCGGGCCCACTTCTCCCTCGCCTGCTGATAGAGGTCGCCACCCGCGCTGTCGTTCACGACGATGGCGGGGAAGTCCTCGACCCGCAGCTTCAGCACCGCTTCGGCGCCGAGGTCGGGATAGGCGATGACTTCCGCCTCCTTGATGCTCTTGGCAATCAAGGCCGCCGCCCCGCCCACGGCGGCCATATAGACCGCCTTATGCTCGCGCAGGGCATCCTTGACTTCCTGCGAGCGGCTGCCCTTGCCGATGAGCCCCTTGACCCCCTGTTGCAGCAGAGTCGGCGTGTAGGGGTCCATCCGGTAGCTCGTGGTAGGGCCGGCGGAACCGATCACCTGCCCCGGCTTCGCCGGCGACGGGCCCATATAGTAGATGACCGCGCCCGCGGGGTCGAACGGCAACCGCTCGCCACGGCCCAGGGCCTCCACCAGTCGTCTGTGGGCCGCGTCGCGCGCCACGTAGACGGTGCCGTAGATCCGCACGGCGTCGCCCGCCCGCAGGGAAGCCGCCGTTTCCTCGCTTAGGGGAGCATCCACACGCACGCCTAATCCCTCCTACAGTTCCGCCGACTTATGTCGAGCAGCATGGCATTGGATGTTGACGGCGACCGGCAGGCTGGCAATATGGCAGGGATACATCTCGATGTGGACGGCGAGGGCTGTCGTCCGCCCGCCGAAGCCCGCCGGCCCGATGCCGCTGTCGCGGATCAGCCCCATCAACTCCTTCTCCAACTCGGCCACCCGGGCGTCGGCGCTCGGCGCTCCCACCTCGCGCAGCAGGGCCCGCTTGGCGAGGAACCCGGCGTATTCCGCCGTCCCGCCGATGCCCACGCCGACGATGATGGGCGGGCAGGGGTTCGGCCCCGCCTTTTCCACCGCCTGCACGACGACCCGCTTCACGCCATCCACACCATCGGCCGGCGAGAGCATGAAGAGGCGCGACATGTTCTCGCTGCCCGCCCCCTTCGGCAGCACTGTGATCGTAAGCTTGTCGCCGGGCACTACCTCGGTGTGGAGGACGGGAGGCGTGTTGTCGCGCGTGTTGGTGCGCCCGAAGATGGGCGGCCACACGATCGACTTGCGCAGGTAGCCCTCCCCGTAGCCCTTCCGCACGCCCTCCGTGACCGCATCGGTCAGGCTGCCGCCCGTTACGTGCACTTCCTGACCCACCTCGAGGAAGACCACGGCGACCCCCGTATCCTGGCAGAGGGGAACCTCTTCCGTGGCCGCGATTTCCGCGTTGCGGAGCAACTGATCGATCACTTCCTTGCCAAGAGGGGACTCTTCCTGGTCACGCCCTTGGCGAAGGGCCTTGAGCACGTCCTCCCCCAGGAAGTAGTTGGCCTCCTTGCAGAGGCGGGCGACGGTCTCGCTTATCGTATCGGCGGTTATCTCCCTCACCGTGGACCTCTCTCGGCCTAGAGTTTCGTCTTCATCAGGTCGACCAATTCACGTACCGCCTGCGCGGACTTCTGGAGGCCAGCCTGCTCCTCGTCGCTGAGCTTGAGCTGGATTATCTCCTCGACGCCGCCCAAGCCGAGCTTCACGGGCACCCCCGCGTAGACGCCCTTGATGCCGTACTCGCCGTCCAGATAAGCCGAACAAGGCAAGATCCGCTTCTGGTCGAGCACGAGCGACTCCACCATCGAGGCCACCG
>JAJZQK010000729.1 GCA_021847625.1 Chloroflexota bacterium | reverse complement strand
TCCCCGAAGCGATCTCGGCCACCAGCGCCAGCAACCGTTCGCCGGCCTCTTCCACTGACTCCGCACCCTCGATGACGGTGCCCGAGTAGAAGTCGATGCTTCCCCGACAGCGTTCGTTCGTCCTTGCGTTGGCCGTGAGCCACATCAAGGGCATGATCGGCGCGGGCGAGGGATGGAGCACGGAGATGTTGGGTATGCCGCCACCGCCCAGCTGCCACATGCTCAGCTGCGAGCCGGCCGCGGCGTAGCCGGGGTAGATCGACAGCGGCGTGGGCGAGTTATCGACAAAGTACAGCCCTTTGCCCGGCGTGCGCTCGCCGTATTGCAGGACGCCGCTAATGGGGCGCCAGCCGGATTTGTAAAGAGCCCCCAGCGACTTCTCCTCCAGGGTACTCAGTCCTGCCTCTTTGTTGGCAGGCACGGGGTTGACGTTGCGGATGTCGACACCCAGGTCCAGCGATACGCGCTCGACGGCGTCCACCGCCCGCAGGATCCCTTCGGCCACCGCCGGGGTCGCACCCCGTTTGGCGAGGAGGTGCTCGGCGCCAATGACTTCGACCGTCTCGCCAAACAGGGCCGTCCCCCCGGCATCGACGAGGCGATCGTACAAATAGCCGACGACGGCGTTCCCGGCGATCCCCGAGGTCGGGTCCGACCAGCCGCACTTGACGCTGAGGCATAGCTTGTCGAGCCCGAAGCGCTCGCGGCGGGCCCTGGAGATATCGCGGGCGAGCAGCGTGGCTACCTTCGCCCCCCTGGCGATAGCCTCGATTGTGCCGCCTTCGTCGACCGCCTTGACGACCTCCACCGGCTTGCCGGTAGCGGCAATAGCGTTGGCCATGGCGTCGGCGCTGAACTCGGGGTATTCCGAGGTCAGCCCGCCGTCGTGCACGATCACCGCGCCGACGTTCGGGTTCATGCCAATGCCGACGAGGGTGCGGGCGGCCGTCTCGCGATCCCGCGGCGTCTGGTCCATGCCCGGGTTGGAGCGTCGCACCGTGCGCACACCCCGCACGAAGTCGCATATCTTCTCGGCAATGAAGCCGCCTGGAATAACCAAGACGTAGTTCCGCGCCCCCACGGACCCGTCGGAGCGCGGAAAACCCAGGAAATCTACCAATGGTACCCCCTCACCTCGGGGACACAGTAGTCAGGCACGTTGGCCACGCAGACGCCGTGCTCCGTCGCCGCGGCCAGGTCGATGGTGTCCACGCCCACTCCCAGGCGGACAATGACCCGGCACTTGGGCAGGCCGGCCAGAGCGCGGTGGCCGATGGGCGCGTACTGGAGGAGCAGGCCATCCGCATCGTGGCAGAGCTCCGCCACCTCTTCTTCCGTCTTGCACTGGTGAACGACCAGCTCCGCCCCGACCGAGGCGAGGACTTCTCGTTCGAGGTCTTGAGAAGGAAAGTTGATATCTGTATAGCAAACGACGTAGCTCATTGCCAGAATCCTTATCCACTTACAGGACTTGCGCGGTAGTCGGGCCTTCACCGCGGAGACCGCGGAGAAGGTGGAAGGAATCTGCATTCTCCCTGTTCTCTGCGTCCTCTGCGGTTGGTCCGGCTCCCACCGCGTAAGTGTGGGCCCGCCTACTGCAGTTCCGTTCCCAGCTCGCGCAACCTGCGGTCGACGTCTGCCTCGCCGGCATTCTCACCCTTCGCGCTGAGGGCCAGCGTCCGCTGTTCGTGCTCGACCACTTTGAGCCAGGACTGGTAGACGTCCGCGGCGTCTTCCCTGGGAACGACGACTATCCCCTCCGCGTCGGCGATGACGATGTCGCCAGGGTTGACGACGACCCCGCCGCAGGCGATGGGGTAGTTGATCTCCCCCGGCCCATTGGACCGGCTGCCCAAGGGACAGACGGCGCGGGCGAATAGGGGCAGACCGGTACCCTTGGTTACGTCAATGTCGCGGGTTGCCCCGTCGATGATCACCCCGGCCAGACCTCTGCTGGCCGCCACCAGGCTTCGATTGCCGCCCCAGACGCTCCGGCTGACAACGCCGAACCCGTCAATCACGATCACGTCGCCCGGCTGGGCCATGGCGAGGGCCTTCTGTACCATCAGCCCATCCCCCGGCGGCACCCGGACGGTCAGGCCGGGCCAACGCACCTGCCCACGGGGGTGTACGTCGGCCCAATGCCCCGCGTGGCCCCCGTCTTGCCCATGGCATCCGCCACGTCGGGCGGCGACGCCTCCCGAAACATGTCCACCAGTTCCCGCGCCGGACGCTCTATGCGCTCGCGCACTCGGTTTCCGACCTTGCCCATCGTTTCACCCCCGGAGGCCAAAGTGTTCGGGAGAGCGTCCGAACGTCACGGCGCAGGCTCTCCCTCCCAGGCAAGCATCGTAGCACGCCTGCCAAGGCCGGTCAACGCCTTGCCGCCGCCCCGTGCTGCTGTTCCCGGTTAGGGGTCCCTCCAGGCGATGGGACCCGGCTATCCGCTGCTTTGCAGAAGTTGTTCCAGCCGCCGTAATGCCTCAATAGGAAATGTTACCCAGTGATGGCTGGCTGCCTCAGAAAAGTTGTTACCATCGCTGAGCGATGGCAGTCGCCGTGTTTGTGGAT
>JAJZQK010000728.1 GCA_021847625.1 Chloroflexota bacterium | reverse complement strand
AATGAGGTGACCCTACCATCAGCATCGACTTCGACCGATCCGTATCGCCGACAGTCGTCAGTCTCGGTGAGCCACAGGGTGGCAAGTGCGCCGCAGTGGCGGTGTCTGTTGAAGAGATCGTCTACGGAGAACCGACAATAGGAATCACCGTTGAGCACCAGCAGCAGCGGCGAGCGGATGGCAGGTAGTGCGTTGCGGAGCGCTCCGGCCGTGCCCAGAGGAGTCGCTTCCCTGGAGAAGATGAGTTCCATGCCAGGATACGGGTTCTGAGTGAAGTGGCTTATCACGACATCGGCTTGGTGCCCGACGGCCAGTACCACACGGTGGATGCCCTGCGCCTTCAGCGTACTCAGGATGCGCTCGACGAAGGGGCGGCCCTGGACTTCGGCCATCGGCTTAGGACGGTCGTTGACGACTGTCTGTAACCGGGTGCCTTTCCCACCCACCAAGATGACCGCGTCCATGGCTATAGTCTCAGACATTGGAGTACCGGGAGTTACGTAGGATCATGTACCCCTTGATCAACTCGCGGATTCCCATGTCCAGGGAGTGGTGGGGTTGGAAGCCGGTGCTCAGCAGTCTCTGGTTCGAGACGATGTAGTCCCGCTTGTCGGGATCCTCGCCAATGGGCGCCTCTAGGAAAACGAAGCCGGGGACGTACTCCTTGATCTTCTCGCACAGCTCCAGCTTGGAGAGGTTGGCATCGTCGAGGCCCAGGTTGTAGGGCTGGTCCTTCATGGTTTCAAAGTTGGCGATGCCGTGCAGGAAGGCTCGAGCCACGTCACGGACGTGGACGTAGTTGCGTTTGAAGTGACCTTCAAAGACAACGATGGCTCGATCCGTGACTGCTCGGTAAACGAACTCATTGACCAGCAGGTCGATCCGCATTCTCGGGGCGGTTCCGAATACCGTGGCGAGACGGAAAGCGATGGCATTTCCCGCGTCGAGAACGGCTTTCTCTGCCTCAACCTTGGTCTGCCCATAAAGAGTAAGGGGCCGCAGAGGGCTGTCCTCTGTGCAGTGCTTGCCGTTCTCGCCAACTCCGTAGCCACTATTCGTGTTGGGGTAGATGATCCGCTGATCTCGGGATCGGAGGGAAAGCAGCAACTTGATGGCGTCCAGATTGGTGGATCGGGCAGCCGTCTGGTCCTCTTTGCAGAGCGGCGCGCCCACGACGGCGGCGAGGGCGATGATAACGTCCTGATCCTTGATGGCGAAGCGAACGGTCTTTTCGTCCCTGCAGTCGCCTCGGATGACCCTGAGCCCTTCGTTGGAGCAGCAGTCCAGCAGACTGTTCTGCTGGTACATGAAGTTGTCCAGGACCGTGACTCTGTGGCCTTCCGCCAGGAGGGCCGGTACAAGGATGGAACCGATGTAGCCGGCTCCGCCGGTCACGAGCATTCGCAACATATGTGGAAGCCTCCACCCAAGGATGAAATCGGGCTCGACAGCGGGGATGTTACGTTCGGCTGCCGAGGGGGAACATCGGGGAATCCCTTAGTTCGCCTGCCGTGTACCCCTAATTGCGGAAGAAGTTGTGCTTCATGCTGCTGGCCGGGACGCATGAATTGTCGTATTGGGTTGGTCTTTCGAGAATTTGCCGTTTTGCCCCTAAAGTTCAGCGCCGAAGTGCCGATCAACTAACTGAGCACAGCGATCGGTGACCGCGGCCAGCAGTCGACGGCCGAGGAGGTTACCGATCTAGGGGCACCCGCGAAAGGACTCGCGGGAAGAAGACGACGCCAGAAGGCGCGAGAAACAAGGAGAGAGCACCATGGCAACAGGCGATTTCACCAGGATCAACACCAACATCGGGGCCCTGAACGCGCTGAACGCGCTGAAGGACGTGCAGTCGAAGCTGGGTGTTTCCCAGTTGCGGCTGGCTACTGGCAAGCGGATCAACCAGGCGGCGGACGACCCTGCGGGTCTGACCATCGCGACGAAATTCGGGTATCGATCGAGCGGGCTGGGGCAGGCGTTGGCCAACATCGGCGACGCCAAAAACATGATGGCCGTGGCCGAGGGTGGTCTGCAGAAGATCAACGACATCCTGACCCAGATGCGGGACAAGGCGACCCAGGCGGCCTCGGACACCCTGGGGAGCTCGGAGCGGGGTGCGATCAAGGCCCAGTTGGCCCAGTTCACCTCTGAGATCGACGCCATCGTAGGCAACACCACCTGGAACGGGAATAAGCTGCTGGACGGGCTGAGCAGCATCGGTGGGACGGTCACGTTCCAGACTGGGGCGGACACGGACAGTTCCAACCAGATCAGCCTGACCTCGAGCGGCTTCACGGCCATGGACTCCAACACCCTGTCCATCAACAGCCTGTCCGTGAGCAGCTCGGCCAGTGCTCTTGCCTCTATCACCAGCCTGAGCAGCGCCATCAGCGCAGTCTCGTCGAACCTGCAGACCGTGGGCGCCCTGGTGTCGCGGCTGGACTTCCGAGAGGAGACAGTGACCGTAGCCAAGGTGAACACCGATGCGGCCTACAGCCGGATCATGGACGCGGACATGGCCAACGAGCAGTTGAACGCCACCAAGTACCAGATCCTGCAGCAGACGGCCAC
>JAJZQK010000727.1 GCA_021847625.1 Chloroflexota bacterium | reverse complement strand
CCCTGAATAGACGCCCACCACGATCTGCAAACCGGTCTTGATCCCCAAAGGGAAGCTGCCGACTGGTAGACCGAGCGCCGCGCCTGCCCCAATGAAGACGAGGGGACCCAGGATGCCTGCCACGGGCACCCGCAGTCGCGTGAAGACGAGCCAGCCGAGGACTCCGAGCGCTAGAGGAACGACGTACTCTTCTCCGGGAAATAGCACCTTTGGGGGGGTTGCGCGGCCGGGCGCCGCTCTCCTTCCACAGTCGGGCGCCCGCCGACGGCGGGCGCCTGCGCACGTTGCTGCCGTTTTGTCGCAGGCAACCATAGCACAGAGGGCCAGTCCGTGCAACAATTGGCAGGCAGAGCCGCCTGCGGGCAGGCCATTCTCTACACTAGAGAGCTAGCGAGAGAGTAGTCGGTTTAGACCACCTGTTCTGAGGGTGCGCGACCCCGACGGCAACCTCGTGGAGCTGGCCAGCTACGAATAGGAGGGGAGTCAGGCCGCTTGCCAAGCACGACGCTTGGGGATATGCTAGGCGCCGCCAGCCAGACACGACGAAGGGGAGGTCATGACAGTGGACTGGGGAATGCGCAACCGCCTATCTCAGGTGATTCCGGCCGATGGGCGCTGCTTCTTCCTACCGATCGATCACGGCTACTTCCTGGGGCCGACCGCAAGGCTCGAGCGGCCAGGAGAAACGGTGGCGCCGCTGCTGCCCTACGCCGACGCCCTGTTCTGTACGCGAGGCGTCCTCCGGCAGTGCATCGACCCGACCAACAGCAAGCCGATCATCCTCCGCGTCTCGGGCGGCACCAGTATCGTCGGGGCCGACCTGGCGAACGAGGGCCTCACCACCAGCATTCAGGAGATGCTGCGCCTGAACGTCGCCGCCGTTGGGCTTTCGGTGTTCGTGGGCACCCAGTACGAGCACCAGACCCTGCTCAACCTCTCGCGCCTGGTGAGCGAGTGCGAAGACTACGGCATTCCGGTGATGGCCGTCACCGCCGTGGGCAAGGAACTGGAAAAGCGCGATGCTCGTTACCTGGCGCTGTGCTGCCGCATCGCCGCCGAGCTGGGTGCGCGAGTGGTGAAGACCTACTGGTGCGAAGGATTTGAAAAGGTGACGGGCGGCTGCCCGGTGCCCGTGGTGATTGCCGGCGGCCCGCGGTGCGAGACCGAGCTGG
The DNA here is from genome assembly GCA_021847625.1 of Chloroflexota bacterium. Next base: position 1,401 of record JAJZQK010000727.1, on the reverse strand, counting down.
AAGTCTTTGAGTTCGTCCACGACGGGCTGCAGAGGGGTGCGATCGGCGTCAACCTGGGGCGCAACGTCTGGCAGAGTGAGCATCCGGTTGCCATGGCGGCTGCCCTGCGCGCCGTGGTGCACGACAACCTCACTCCGGCGCAGGCCGTGGATCTGTATCGCAGCAAAGTCGACGCTTAGCACGGGGTGGGAGGCAGGCCAGATGCGAGTAGGAGTCTACTACAACAACCAAGACGTGCGCCTGGCGGAGTTGCCGATGCCGCGTCCCGGTCGGGGCGAGCTGCTGGTCAAGGTGATCGCCAGCGGCATTTGCGGTAGCGACGTGATGGAGTGGTATCGCATCAAGCGGGCGCCCCGCGTCTTGGGCCACGAAATAACGGGCGACATCGTGCAGGTGGGCGAAGGTGTCACCCAGTACCAGGTCGGTCAGCGTGTCTTCGTCTCCCACCACGTGCCCTGCAACACCTGTCGCTACTGTCTGAGCGGCAACCATACGGTCTGCGAGACGCTCCATACCACCAACTACGACCCCGGCGGCTTCAGCGAGTACGTGCGCGTGCCGGCCCTGAACGTGGACCGGGGCGTGATGGTGCTGCCGGATGGCGTCTCTTACGACGAGGGCACCTTCATCGAGCCGCTGGCCTGCGTCGTGCGGGGGCAAAGGGTGGCACGGCTACAGCCGGGGCAGGCGGTCGCGGTGCTGGGCAGCGGCATCGCCGGCCTGCTCAATATCGCCCTGGCCAAGGCCCTGGGAGCCGGGTGCATCATCGCCACCGACGTGAACGAGTACCGCTTGGCCGCGGCGCGGCGCTTCGGCGCCGACGTGGTCTTCGATGGCCGTGAAGACGTGCCGGCGCTCCTCCGCGAGGCCAACGACGGACGGCCCGTGGACCTCGTGATCGTCTGCGCGGGCGCCTATCCCGTCTTTCCGCAGGCGCTACGCTCGGTCGACCGAGCGGGCACCGTGCTGTTCTTCGCGCCTACGGAACCTGGGGTTGACCTACCGGTGCCTGTCAACGACTTCTGGCGCAACGGCGTTACCCTGCTGCCTACCTACGGGGCCGCGCCGTCCGACCTCGCCGTCTCACTGGACCTGATTCGTGCCAGGCGCCTACCGTTGCCCGAGATGATCACGCACCGCCTGCCCATGGCCGAAATCGCCCAGGGGTTCCGTTTGGTCGCCGAGGCGAGAGAATCGATCAAGGTCATCATCTACCCGCAACAGTAGACTGTCGTGTGACGTTCGCCCATTTGCCAGGCCGGCCTGGGAGTGCTATACTGGGGTCACGAGCGAGGTGCTCGTCCGTGCCGCGCGACCTGCTCTGGGGCGTGGGGCGGCAGCAAGAGCAGTTGACTGAGGGCCACCCTGCGTCCCCTGTGGGCGTGCGGGTGGCCTTTAGAT
>JAJZQK010000726.1 GCA_021847625.1 Chloroflexota bacterium | reverse complement strand
GTGAAGAGGCTTCCTTACGGTGCAATTCCAGGAGGAGTCTCGAACATGTTGACATTCAGGCGCTTTTCCGTTATGCTACCCCCAGTTGCCGGGGGCAAGTGCGGGTGTAGCGCGCGTCTATGGCGTTCCGTGAACGTAGCGCGGGGGGCTTGTCCCCCACGGTCCGGTCTGGAAAACGCCGTGGGGGACAAGCCCCCCGCGCTACAGGCTGTTACCTGAACGGCAATTCATCCTGATAAACAATAAAGGCCGCGAACAGGAATAGTAGGCACCGAAGCGGGACCCAGAGAGTCGGCGAGGGGTGGGAGTCCGATGTCGGCGCGGGTGTCGAATGGGCCTGGGAGCCGCCGCCCGAAAGTGCGCGCTAGGCGCGCCCGAGTAGGCGCGGACGGACGCCGCCACCGTTAGCCGGGCGGAGGGTATCGAGAGGGTTCGTTCCCTTTTCCGTACCCCGAAAGTGAGGCTGGCCAACCCCTTTTCCGCCGTCACGGCGGATTTTTTGTTGGCAGCCTAAAGAGGGTGGCACCACGGGTGACAAGGCTCTCGCCCCTCGCGAGGGCCTTATTTGTTTTCCGAGAATCAGTGAGGAGGAAATCAGGTGGATCAAGTCAAGTACTTCCTATCCGAGAAGGACCTGCCGCGGGCCTGGTACAACATCATCCCCGACCTGCCCGCGCCCCTGCCCCCGGTGCTCCATCCCGGCACCGGCAAGCCCATCGGCCCCGACGACCTGGCGCCGCTGTTCCCGATGTCCCTCATCACGCAGGAGGTGAGCAACGAGCGCTACATCGAGATCCCGGAGGAGATTCGCGACATCTACCGCATCTGGCGGCCTAGCCCGCTCGTGCGCGCGCGAAACCTGGAAAAGGCGCTGGACACCCCGGCCAAGATCTACTTCAAGAACGAGTCGGTGAGCCCGGCCGGCAGCCACAAGCCCAACACCGCCGTCGCCCAGGCCTACTACAACCGCAGCGAGGGCGTCAAGAAGATCTCCACCGAGACCGGCGCCGGCCAGTGGGGCAGCTCCCTGGCCTTCGCCTGCAGCCGGTTCGGCATCGAGTGCAAGGTCTACATGGTGAAGGTCTCCTACCAACAAAAGCCCTACCGCCGCTCGCTGATGCACGTCTGGGGCGCGTCGGTCACGGCCAGCCCGAGCGACGAGACGGAGGCGGGGCGGCAGATCCTGGCGCAGGACCCGGACTCGCCCGGCAGCCTGGGCATCGCCATCAGCGAGGCAGTGGAAGTAGCGGCCAAGGACCCCGGCACCAAGTACTCCCTGGGCAGCGTGCTCAACCACGTGCTGTTGCACCAGACCGTCGTCGGCGAGGAAGCCCTCAAGCAGATGGATATGGCCGGCGACTATCCGGACGTCGTCATCGGCTGCGTGGGCGGCGGCTCCAACTTCGCCGGCCTCGCCTTCCCCTTCATCCGCGAGCGCTTGGCGAAGAAACTCGACACGCGCTTCGTCGCCGTCGAGCCCACGGCCTGCCCGACGCTCACCAAGGGCCCCTACGTCTACGACTTCGGCGACACTAGTGGCTTGACGCCGTTGGTGAAGATGTTTACGCTAGGGCATGCGTTCGTCCCCGAGGGGATTCACGCGGGCGGTCTGCGCTATCACGGCATGGCGCCGCTGATCTCCCTGCTGCACAAGGTGGGGATCATGGACGCGATAGCCCTGCCGCAGACGAGGGTCTTCGAGGCGGCGGTGCAGTTCGCGCGCACCGAGGGCATCATCCCGGCGCCGGAGACGGCCCACGCCGTGCGCGCCGCCATCGACGAGGCCCTGCGCTGTAAGGAAGAGGGCAAGGCGGAGACGATTCTCTTCAACTTCAGCGGGCACGGCCACTTCGACCTGGCCGCCTACGACAACTACCTGGCGGGCCAGCTGGTAGACTACGAGTATCCGGCCGAGAAGGTGCGAGAGGCGCTTACCACCCTGCCCAAGGTGGAGTAGTAAGACCATACACGACGAGGTGTCGCCATGAACCTAAGGATTCCGGGGCCCACGCCCCTCCCACCGGCGGTTAGACAAGCCATGGTCGAGGCCATTCCGGGCCATCGCAGCAAGGCCTTCGAGCGGCTGTTGGCCGACGTGACCCGGCTCCTCAAGCCCGTCTTCGGCACGGAGGGCGATGTGCTCGTCCTCACCGGCTCGGGCACGGGCGGTCTGGAAGCGGCCGCGGCCAACGTGCTGTCACCTGGCGACACCGTCCTCTCCGTCACCATCGGCTCCTTCGGCGAGCGCTTCGCCGAAAACGCCGAGGCCTTCGGGGCCGCGGTGACGCGTCTCGATTTCCCCCGCGGCCAGGCGGCCGACCCGGACGCGGTGGCGGCGAAGCTGCAGGCAACCCCAGGGGCGACGGCGCTGCTGCTGACGCACTGCGAGACCTCGACGGGCGTCGTGAACGACCTGGCGGGGATCGTCGCCGCCGCTCGCCGGGTGCAGCCCAACCTGACCGTGGTGGTGGACGCGGTCTCCTCGCTGGCCGGCATGCCGATGCGGGCCGACGAGTGGGGCTGCGACGTCGTGGTGACGGCCTCCCAAAAGGCGCTGATGGCGCCCGCCGGGCT
>JAJZQK010000725.1 GCA_021847625.1 Chloroflexota bacterium | reverse complement strand
GGGAACCCTCTTGGGCGGCCTCACCTTGGGCCTGGTCGAGTCCTTCGGCGCCACCTACCTGTCGTCTTCCTACCGCGATGCCTACGGCTTCCTCTTGATGATCCTCGTGCTGCTCTTGTGGCCGCGAGGTCTCTTCGGCAAGCGGGAGCGCGCGCTATGAGCGTGTTGCAGACCGTGCACCTGTCGAAGGCGTTCGGCGGCAACCATGCCGTCGAGGACGTGAGCCTGACGATCGAGAAGGCTGAACTCGTGGCCCTCGTTGGGCCGAACGGCGCGGGCAAGACCACGCTGCTCAATCTGGTCACCGGCCAGCAGACGCCGACCAGCGGCTCGGTGCGGGTGAATGGCATCGATGTCACGAGGCGGCAGCCCTCTCACCGAGACCGTGCCCCCCTCTTCCGCAGCTACCAAGACGGCGGCACCTTTCCTCGCCTCTCGGCATTGGAGAACGTTGCCGTCGCGGCAGTGGCCCGGGGGAAGCGCCGGGGCCGGGCCGAGCGGGACGCTGCTGAAGCGCTGCGGCGGGTGGGACTGTGGCCGGTCGCCCATGAACGGACCGAGCGCCTCTCGGGAGGGCAACGGAAGCTCATCGACTTCGCCCGTTGCCTGGCGGTCGACGCGCAACTGGCCTTGTTCGACGAGCCGACGGCCGGCGTGAACCCGGCGCTCGCGGAACTCATGGGCCAGGTGTTGCTGGAGAAGCAGGCGACGGGAGTGACCTGCGTCACCATCAGCCACGACCTACCTTGGGTCTTCGGCCTCTGCCCCCGAGTGGTGGTCATGGCGGCAGGCCGCGTGCTGCTGGACGGGACTCCCCAGGAGTGCCAGAGCGATCAGCGCGTCATTGACGCATACCTCTCATGAGCGTCACAGAGGACCAGAAACTCGCCGTCCGCGATCTGCACGTCGCCTACGAACGGGACATCGACATCCTCCGTGGGGTGAACCTCGGAGTGCGCATGAACAAGGTCACGGCCGTCATCGGGCCGAACGGCGCCGGCAAGTCCACTCTCCTACGCGCCATCGCGGGCCTGGCCCCGGTGGTGGGCGGGAGCGTGCACCTCGACGGGCACGATGTCACCTCCAGTTCGCCCATGCGACTGCTCAGCATGGGGTTGGCGTTCGTTCCGCAGGAACACACCGTCTTCCCGCAGATGACGGTCCTCGAGAATCTGCGCATGGGAGGCTGGCCGAGGAGGCGGGATCGGCGATGGCTGGCAGAGCGGATTGAGGTTTGCTGTGACATATTCCCAGTCCTCCGATCCAAGCTGCGTGCTCCGGCGGGCGAGCTTTCGGGGGGACAGCAGAAGCTGGTCGAAGTGGTGCGAGCCCTCGTCTCGGAACCGTCGGTTCTCCTGCTGGACGAGCCCACGGCCGGGTTGAGCCCCGGGATGACCAAAGAGGTGTACGAGCAGATTGCGGCGCTGCAAGCGCACGCCGCGGTGACCATCCTCCTCGTCGACCAGAACATCCGGGAGGCGCTCCTGCTCGCCGACTACGTCTACGTGCTCGCCTTGGGCGGCAACGATACAGAGGGGGCGGCGGACGATATTGCTGGACGTCTGGACGCCGTGGTGCGCGGCTGGATGAACCGCAAGGGGTCGGGGGCCGACGTATGAACCGCCGTGGCGTCGCGTTGGGAGCGGTGCTCATCGTCCTGGGCGCAATCGTGCCCCTGTTTGTGTCGACTCCGTCCGTGGTCGATCTCGCGGTTCTTTCCGGATACTACCTGCTGTTGGCAGGTTCCTGGAACCTGCTTGCGGGCTTCACCGGCCAGCTTTCGTTTGCCCACGCCGGGCTCGCCGCGGTCGGAGGGTATGTGGCCGTGGCCGTCACGGCCGGATTGAAGCTCCCGGTCGCATTGAGTCTCCCCGTGGCGGGCCTGGCGGCCGCGATTATTGGTCTTGGGCTGGGCTTCGTTTCCCTGCGCGTGCGTGGGACGCAGCTTTCGCTCATCACCTTTGGTTTTGCCGGCGCTCTCACCGTCTGGCTTGCCGGAGCTTCCAGCCTCACGGGCGGGACCAGCGGGCACTCAGCCGGTCTGCTCTTCGGCGGCATCGACCGCAGACCGTACGCCTGGCTCGCGCTCGCGCTCGTGGCCCTCTACTTCATCCTGCAATCTGTGATTCTCGCGAGTCGGTGGGGCTTGTGGCTGGTCGCCGTGCGGGACAACCAGCCGGTTGCCGAGGGGCTTGGGGTACGCACTCTCGTCGTCCAGGTCGTCGTCTTCTCGTATACGGCCTTCTGGGCGGGGCTCGCCGGAAGCCTCTACGCCGGGTACGAGGGTATCGTCGCGCCCTCTATTGCCAACCTGGGGGAGATGGCTCTCATCCTGGCCATGGTGGTCGTGGGCGGCATGGGCCGGCGGCTCGGCCCGGTCGCTGGGGTACTCGTCCTGCAGTTGATCGCCTATGAAGTCCGGGGGTCGGCGGCGCAGTACACGCTCCTCATCACCTCGGTCATAACGCTGGCCGTCGTCTTCTTCGCCAAGGACGGCCTCGTAGGCGCGGCGGAAAGCGCGCTGCGCCCGTGGCGGAAGCGGCGGACACGCTGGCAGGACGTACCTGATAACCCG
>JAJZQK010000724.1 GCA_021847625.1 Chloroflexota bacterium | reverse complement strand
CGGATCAGGTTAACAGAACGAGCGTTCTGCGACGATTTCGGGTCGGCGGGGCCGGCTTGGCTTCACAGAGCAGACAAGCGCTCAAAATCCAGGCAACCTGCCGATCGGTGATCCGCACTTCACAAACCCACTTCACACGCCTTCGGTTTTGGGGTACGATACCTTTGTGGCAGTAGCCGAGGATCCCCTTTCATCACCGCCGCCCGCCGAGGTTCCGCTGCGAGAGGCACCGTTGGTTCGGGTGATTGCGCAGGTGCGCGTCCCGCCGATCCTCTCGATCGAGCAAAAGTCCTACGTTGCGCCCTTCCAGGAGGCGATCCGCTCTGCCTACCCCTTGCTCCGAATAGAGCAAATTCATGGGCTGATTGTTACACCATCCGGCGTCGTCCAGGGTCCCCGCCAGACCGTTTGGCGCTTCTTCGACGAGTCCGAAGCATGGCGCGTGACGATCGCACCGGACTTCTTCGCCCTTGAGACCACGCGCTACTCAAGCAGAGCGGACTTCCTCAAGCGCCTGGGCGAACTCCTGGAGGCTGCCGGGCAGCACTTTAGCCCAAAGCTCGTACTGCGACTCGGGCTTCGCTACATCGATCGCATCAGCGGGCCGGATGTTGCCCGTATCTGCGACTTCGTGCGGACTGAGGTGCGTGGGATCGCTGGAACACCCATGGCCAGTAGGGCGGTTCATTCCATCTGTGAGTCCGTGTTTGAAATGGACGGCGAAAGGGTCGTTGCCCGGTGGGGCAACATGCCCGCGAACGCCACCGTCGATCCCGGTGCAATCGAGCCTATCCCTGAGGCGAGCTGGATTCTGGATCTCGATATGCACAGCGAAGGAAACCGGCACTACTCGGCTGAAGCACTCGTGCTCGATGCTGAAAAGTACGCCGAGCGTCTGTATTCTGTCTTCAGGTGGGCCATAACTGCCGAGTTCCTTGAGAGGTACGGAGGAGCGCAACGATGATTCCGTTTGCTGAAGACGGGAATTTGGCAACATCTGCCTCTGGCCCGATGTCTTCCCAGGTCGACGCGATCTGTCTCATCCGCGCTGGGGGATACCTGTCGATGGTAGGAAGCAGTAGCGGTCAAGACGTCGAGTTCTGGAAGCGGCCTTTAGCCCTTCTGTCGCCGACTTCGTCTGGTGAAGTCGAGCTTCGATCCTCGACGCCAAGCCAGGCCATCGCAGAAATCCGGCGCCTCTATGGTCTCAAGTGGGACGAGATGGCCTCTCTCTTCGCCGTCTCGCGACGGACGGTTCACTTCTGGGCGAGCGGGATGGAGCCGACGATTGAGCGCATCCAGATGATCTTCGACGTCTCGGCTCTGCTGAGGTGGATCGATCGAGGGTCCGCTTCCGAAAACAGGGCATTGCTCACTAGCCCAGGTGCCGATGGCGTAACTCCGTTGAACCTGATGGCCGGTGGTCAGTTCGAGGCGGCAGCAGAACGGCTGGGCCGCGGTGCTGGCAGGCCCTACCCCGAAGTGCCAAGTGAGGAAGCATCATGGGCCAAGAAGCCGAGCCCTCCTGCTTCGAGGGTCGGTGCGCTGCAAGATCGCGCCCATCCCCTTCCCTCGCGAGCGCTCAGGTCGAAGCCAATCAACCGCCGAAAGAGTTAGCGTGCCGGTACTGCCGGGGGACTCTGAAGAAGCCGGGCAAATCGACCAGGCCCTGGCAGCTTGGTGCCAGGGAGATCTTGCGCTCGAAGAGCGATGGTTCGTTCACGTGGGCGATCCGGCCAGGCCCTTGACGGAGGCGACCGCGGAACTATCGCTGGACGATGGAATCCAGGCGATCGATACCGAAGTCGAGGGGCTGGTAGTGCTGACCCAGACTTGCGACATCGTCCGCACCTGCGCTGGGACGAAGGGGCGGCCCTTCATCGAGGTAGCCCCGATAGTCACCCTTGGCGATATCGAGTTCCGCGAGGTAGAAGGTGGCCGACGTCCGGCCTACGCCCTTGTTCCCGCTCTTCGAGATCGGCGCCAGGTCGCCGACCTGGATCTCGTGATGACCGTCGAAAAGTCCCTGGTTGCCCAGTGGACCAGGACGCCCGGCTGCACCAATGACAACGAGAGGTGGTCGTTCGCAGAAGCTTTGGCCCGAAAGCGAGAAAGGTTCGCATTTCCTGACGAGTTCGGTCCGTTTGCCAAGAAGCTTGAGGAGCGCCTCCTCGAGAAACACGATCGCCTGAGCGAAGAGGGTGATGCACTCCGGGCGCTCCGCGAGATCAGGGTGAGCGCGACGCCGGGGTGGAACGCCGCCAAGATTTCGCCCTTCTTCTGGTTCATCAGGAACGGCTCGGATCCGGAGTTCAAGGGAAAGTCATGGGCCGAGTACTTGAAGAAGTGGCTTGCGCTGATGCCGGCGAACGGGCCATTTCTACAGGCCGAAGGTGCCGTTTTTGAGCTTCGCGACCTGACGGCCGCCGATTACGTGGCCAGCGTTCCGCTTGATCTTGATTTCCTTACCTCCAGGCGACGCGTAACCTGAGGTGCGCGGAGGGCCGAGACCCCGCCCCAAGTCTCGGAGCCTAACCGGAGCCAATGGAAGTCCCCGGCGGTCCTCGGGTGGCCTTGAAAACGAACGA
>JAJZQK010000723.1 GCA_021847625.1 Chloroflexota bacterium | reverse complement strand
CCGATCTCGAACAGCCGGCGACCAGCAGGGCCGCGGCGACGGCAAAAATAGCTCTTTTCATTGAACCCTCCTTGACTGTACCTGACGCTTCCATTCTATAAACTCGGGGGCGGGGTGTCAATTTGGGCGGGACCGGTCAGAACTTGTAGCCGACGAGGATGGAGGCCGCGCTGTTGCGGATATCCGCTTCGCCGCCGCCGGAATCCTCCACTATGGTGGCCAGGCTGCGGGAGTAGCGCGCCTCCAGGGAGAGGACGCCCCGGTTGGTGTCTATGTCCACGAGGGCGCCCACGGCGAAGCCGGGGTCGATGGCCTTGATGTTGTCGATGTCGGCGGTGGAGGAGGCGCCGATAGTCCGGGATTCCGACTTGGCCGAGACCTTTATGCCGAGGTACGGGCCGAGCAGGACAGCCGGGGTCACGCCGTGCCTGGTGGGGACCTCGAAGCGCGCCAGCACGGGTATCTCCAGGTAGGTGAGGCTCACCGTGTTCTCGTAGACGGCGCCCAGCACGTCCCACTTGTAGACCGCGCCCTTGGAGGAGAGCAGGAACTCCGGCTGCAGCTTGAACGGCACCTTCTCGAGCGGGAAGATGATGAAGCCGCCGATCGCCAGGCCGGCCTTGGAGATCATGTCGCCCCCCGCCCCCCTCGCGTCGTCCCCGACGAAAGTGGCGATGTTGAGGCCGGTCTTGAAGCCGCCGGCCACCTCCGCCGCCGCCGGGGCGGCCCAGAGGAGAAGTCCCGCTAGCGCTGCAATGATCGTCTTGGTCGGCATATCCGGTCCCGCTCCGTCGTCAATAGATCCAGAAGAAATCGCTGTCTTTTTTCTGCGGCTTCTCGGGCTCGGCCTTGCGGCGCTTCTCCGGCTCGGCGCGCACGCGGCGGGCGGGCTGGGCCTTCCGCCCGGGTTCGGAGCGGGCGTCCTTGTACTGGCGGGGCTTCTTCACAAGCTCGCCGCTGCGCCAGCCGCTGAACGTGTAGGAGAAGGAGACCTGCGAGGCGTTGTAGACTTCACCGCCGAGCGAGAGGCCGAAATCCAGCGAGAAGTTCTCGTAGCGCACGCCCAGGCCCATCGTCATGCCCTTGTTGTCCTCCTCCGCCTTGTAGCCGGTCCGGAGGCTGAAGATCTTCTCGAATTGGTATTCCAGGCCGAACCGTATGCTCTTGAGGGCTTCGGCGGTGTAGAAGTCCCCCTCGGCGGCCAGCAGAAGGGACTGGTCCATGACCGTCGGTTTCTGCCACGAGGCGCCCAGGCGCAGTATCCCCGGCAGCTTGGTGGTCTCGCTGCCGTACTTGAGCCCGCCGCCGTAGTTGGCTATGGAGGCGGCCAGCGACACTCCCAGGTTGGGCTCCATCATCAGCCAGCCGGCGTCGAAGGCCAGCGTGGAGGGCGGCTGCTTGTCCTCGAGCAGCGTGGAGCGTATGTACTTCACGTTCATGCCCAGGTACTGCTCTATCTTGGCCTTGTACCCCTCCAGGTTGACCTCGTCGGAGTAGACCTTCTCGCCGTAACCGAAGGAAAGGGCGAGGTCCTTCTGCGCGTCGAAAGTATGGGAGAACACCGAGCCGTCCGGGTTGATGTAGCGGTAGTTGAACTTGCCCGCGTCCGAGAGCATCAGCGAGATGCCCGCGCCGGGCTTCTCCAGGCCGGCCAGGCCGATGAAGGGCAGCGGCATGCCGTAGGCGAGGTAGTTCAGCTTGGAATCGTCGAACCCCGAGAGGTACATCGCCGTGGCCTCGGGGATATAGAGCTGCCCGAGGCCCGCGGGGTTGTAGTTCATAGCGTAGATGTCGTCGGCCACCGCGACGAACGCCCCGCCCATGCCGGCCGCCCTGGGGCTCATGTCCGTCTTCAGGACCTGCATGCCGGCCGAGCCCGGGCCGCCGGCCGCGGCGGGCGCCAGGCAGGCCAGCAGCGCGCAGGCCGTCCCCGCCGTCAGGCGGAGCAGCGTGCTCGTCGCGCGTTCTGCCGCAGATTTCTGTCTCATGGTCGGCGCCTACCTTACCACCGCGATCTTGACTATCTTGTCCAGCCCGGGACCCTTGGTCTTCACGAAATAGATGCCGCTGGCGGCCTTGCCGCCGGTGGAATTGGTGCCGTCCCAGTCCACCGTGCCCTTGCCTGCGGTGACGGGGCCGTTGTAGACGGTGCGCACCAGCGCTCCGCTCTGCGTATAGACCTTGACCGAGAGCGTCCCCGCCGACTGCACCTCGTACTTGATGATGGCCGCCCCGGAATCGCCGTAGATGATGTTGTTGTAGGCGGTCACGTCCGAGCGGTTGGTGGAGAGGTTTATCGCCCCGGAAACGCCCAGCGAGACGACGTCGCCCAGGTGGTTGCGCCCGAAGATCTCCAGGTAGACGGTGCCGACCCCGGGGTAGCGGGCGGCGAAACCGGAACGCAGCCGGACGTGCCCGGTCAGCACGTCGCGTCCCAGGCTGTCGGTACTGGTGCCGAGCGAGCCGAGCACGCGCTCCATGTAGGAGCCCGAAACGTTGGTGCGGGTGTCGTCCAGCGGCTGGTAGTTGTGGTCCCGCAGCTGCGCGTACTCGAAGACGAATTCCGCCCCTGACATCTCGGCCGTGCCGGTCAGGGA
>JAJZQK010000722.1 GCA_021847625.1 Chloroflexota bacterium | reverse complement strand
CGCTGCACCTGCTGCGGGCGCTGTTCGGAGCTGTTCCGTGAGAAAGAAGCTGTACACTGCGTTACTTACGCCGAGTCTTAGACGGGCAATCCTAGGGGCAACGGTGCTGCTGCCGCTGCTTGTGCTATTGGCGGCCTGCTCGTCGGAGGAACCGCAACCGGGGTCGACGCCGAGCCCCAGTTCTCCACCCGCCCAGCAGGCCACGGCGACCCAGGTGGCCCAGCAGGGGACGGCCACGGCGCGTCCCACCACGCCCACCGCCACGCCTACCATCACGCCGTCGCCCACGGCGGTGCCGCCGCTGAAGCAGTCGAACGTGGTCGTCGTCTGGGAGGGCGACCTGTGGCGCGTGGCGGGTGCCGACCAACAGCAACGCCTCACCACCAACGGAGGTTACAGCAAGCCGCGCTGGTCGGCCGATGGCCAGCGCATAGCCTTCGTGCGGGGTGAGGGGACGCGGGCCGAGCTAGGCGTGATGAACGCGGACGGCAGCGGCCGGAAGATGATCACCACCAACAACGCCGAGGACACGGACCCCGTGTGGTCGCCGCGCATGAACACGCTCGCCTTCACGCGGACGGCGGACACGAACGGGGACGGCAAGGTCGACGTGCGCGACGAGTCCGAGGTCTGGCTGGTTGAGGCAGACGGCAGCAACCCGCGCTACCTGGCCACGGGGCATGACCCTGCCTGGTCGCCGGAAGGGCTGCGGATCGCCTTCGCCACGAACGGCATCCTCACCGATGCGCCGCCCTACCGCCGTGACAACGCGATAGCCATCGTCAACACCAAGGGCGAGAACCAGTGGTCGCTCGTCTCCGTGGCGAAGCTGCCCACGGAGGTGAAGCTGGGCGACTTCGTCGCCTCGCCGGGGACGACGGTGCTCAAGAGCCCGGCCTGGCACCCGAACGGCCAGTACATGGCCTTCACGAGCGAAGGGCACACGGGGCTCGTGCTCACGATCAGCCTGCGCGCCACCGACCTCAAGGTGATCGACGCGCGGTACGAGGGGGGCTTCGGGCGAGCGGTCTGGTCGCCGTGGGGGGACGTGCTGGCCTACGAGGCGTTCCCGCCCACCGGCGTCGACGAAATCGTGGTGGCTGACGGCGCCGGCAATCGTCTGGGCACGATCGGCGGCGTGCGCACGGGCCTCAGCGCCGTGGAGCCGACCTGGTCGCCCGACGGGACCTACATCGCCTTCGCCCAGTTGGAGGCCGAGCCTTACCTGGCGATGGCCAACATCGACGGCAGCAATGTGAAGCCCCTGGTCTGGGGCCGGACGCGCTGGCCGGATTGGCAGCCGCGGGGCAGATAGCATGCCAATGGGAACGACGCAAGGGTCGGCGGTGGCGATGGTCCCCGTCCGGTCGGCCGACCAGGTGAGGACTGCCCGCGAGCTGTTCGCGGAGTACGCGGCCGGCCTGGGGGTGGACCTCTCCTTCCAGGATTTCGCCGAGGAGCTGGCCACCCTGCCCGGGGCTTACGCACCGCCGGCGGGCGAGCTGCTCCTGGCCAGCGTAGACGGCCACGTGGGCGGCTGCGTGGCGCTGCGGGAGATAGGCCAGGGTGTCTGCGAGATGAAGAGGCTGTATGTGCGGCCCGGTTTCCGGGGCCTGGGCATTGGCAGGACGCTGGCCGAGGCCATCATCGCCCTGGCAAGAGAGAATGGCTACGGGCGCATGCGCCTGGATACTTTGCCGACGATGGCAAGCGCGATAGCGCTGTATAGGTCGCTAGGATTTCGGGAGATCGCCCCCTATCGCTTCAACCCGGTGGCGGGGGCGTTGTTCCTGGAGCTGGACCTGGCGGCCGGCGAGGTTCGCGCGTTGCCGTGTGAGAGATAGTGAGGTGGACGTGATGAAGAGGGTGACGAAGGTAGCGGGAACAGCCCTGGTCGCGGGCGTGTTGGTCATAGCGGCGGCCGGTTGCGGGAGTGGCGCCGAGCCCACGCCGACGCCCACGCAGACGGCTTCGCCCACGCCCGCGCCGACACAGGTGGCGGTCGTTCCGACCAACACCCCGGTGCCCGTGCCCAAGCGGCTGGTGGTCGGCAATACAGGCGGCGATGGCGTGGTCATCCGCAAGGAACCCGGGTCCGGCGAGGTCATCAAGGGCTGGGCGGACGGCACGGCGATGCTGGTAGTGGGCGACGACCGCGAGGCGGCGGGCCGGACGTGGAAGAACGTGAAGGACCCGGACGGGAACGAGGGCTGGGTAGCCGCCGATTTCCTGGTCGTGCCCTCGGCGCCCACGCCGGGCGCGCAGTCGGCGGCGCCGACGGCAGCCGCCAGGCCGTAGCCAATCCGTGCCAATCCGCGGGCCCCGGCATCGCCGAGGCCTCAAACAAACCAAGCAACCGCTCTGTTCTAAGGCCGAGCGCAGGTAACCCTGCCCTCGGCCTTCTTCGTTGGGCCAGTGCTTCTCCCCAATCCCCTCATCGCTCCGTTGTACCCCTCCGCGCCCTGCCGGATAGCCGGGTGCCCCTGGACGCTACAACGTATGACGGATGAACCGTCGCCGTCTACCCACAAGACGGCATTTTTGTTGCGGGGCCGAAGATTGGCGTAGGGGCTACCGGCGACCGAAGGAAGACGCGCAAAGC
>JAJZQK010000721.1 GCA_021847625.1 Chloroflexota bacterium | reverse complement strand
CAGATAACGTTGGATCCCCGCTTGCGCGGGGATGACCTGCCAACGGGGCATTCGATGGTTCACAAGCACGTTGGATCCCCGCTTACGCGGGGATGACAGGGATGCCGGCAGAGGCTCCACTGGCCCTCCCGGTAGCGAGCACCCGGGCAGCAACAACTACGTCGGACTATTTAGGTACGCAGGAGGCAAGAGAGTGCCAGCTACAGCGCTCGGTTTGATCGGCCTTGGCCTGATGGGCCACGGCATAGGCAAGAATCTGCTCGCCAAAGGCTTCCCCGTTGCCGTCTACGACGTCGACCCGGCCGCCGCCGGGCGCCTGGTCGAGCTCGGCGCGACGGCCGCCCGCTCGCCCAAAGAGGTGGCCGAGCGCGCGGAGATAGTGATCACCGTGCTCCCCGACGGCCCCCATGTGGAGGAGACCGTGAACGGTCGGGAGGGCTTGCTTAGCGGCGCCAAGCCCGGCCTACTGCTGATGGATTGCAGCACGATCGATCCGGCGGTGACGGAGCGGGTGCGGGCGACGATGCTTGCCGCCGGGGGCCGGATGGTCGACGCGGCCATGACGCTGGGCCCCGAGCAGGCGGAGCAGGGCAATCTGATTATGCTGGTGGGGGCGACGGACGCGGACTACGCCGTCGTCGAGCCGGTGCTGACGGCCTTCAGCCAGAAGATCATCCGCGCCGGCGGGCCGGGGGCCGGCATCGCCCTCAAGCTCGTCAACAACCTCCTGATGCTCAGCATCTACGCCGCCGACGTCGAGGCGCTGGTACTGGGGGCCAAGGCCGGGCTGAAGACGGAAGTGATGCTCGACCTGCTGACCGCGACGGCGGCCGACAACGCCCACCTTCGGCGCACCGTCCCCAACCAGGTGCTGAAGGGCGATTACGAGCCTGGCTTTAGGGTGACGCTGGCCCACAAGGACCTGGGCCTGGCCCAGAACATGGCGGGGCGATTGGGCGTGCCACTCTTCGCCCTCAACGGGCCGCGCCAGCTTTACACCCTCGCCCTGGCGGAGGGCAAGGGCAACCGCTCCTTCCAGGTGGCCGCCCAGGTGCTGGAGGGGATCGTCGGCGTCAGCCTGGCCGAGGATTAGGCGCCCGGAAGGGCAGCCGGAAAGGGCGATCGGAAGAGGCATTGGTCCCCGGTCACGGCGGGCAGCCGGGGTGGGAAGCCGCCTCGGCTGCCCGCTATGTGTAGCGGCGACCGGCCGGTCGCCCGGGGCGGCCATGGGCCGCCCGACGAGGCGGCAGGGGACAAGCCCCTGCCCTACAGGTTGATCGACGCGCCTGGCGCGGACACGGCCCTCGCCCCTCTGCCCGGCAGGACGAGTGTACGGCGGGCCACCATCCTGGCGGACGGACGGCCGTTTTCGCGTGAACACATTCCCGCCTTGACCGGGCGGTGGTATGATAGCCTCAGCGAACGCTTGCCATTGCCGGGAATGGGGCCGGCAGTGGTCATCTCGGTACAGGAGAAGGATCTACATGGTCGCGAAGTTCAGGGTACTGCGAGTGGATGCCCCCGCCGGCTGGGAGCCAACGCTGGAGGCGGAGGAACTGGCGAAGGTGGGCGCCGAGCTGCGGGTGGCGCACCTTTGGGCGGAGGACGAGATCATCGCCGCCGCCGCGGAGATGGACGGGTTGCTCGTGGGCGCGGCGCCGATCACGCGCCGGGTAATGACGGCGCTGCCCAGGCTGAGGGTCGTCGGCCGCTACGGCATCGGCGTCGATTGCGTGGACGTGGAGGCGGCGACCGAGCTGGGCGTTGCCGTGTGCAACACGCCGGGTTATTGCGCGCGAGAGGTGGCCGACCACGCCCTGATGCTGCTGCTGACCTGCAATAGGCAGCTTCTGCCGATGCTGCAGGCCATGCGCGAGGGGGTCTGGGATCGCGACCTGGCGCGCGGCCTGCACAGCCTCCATTCCCTCACCCTGGGCATCGTCGCCTTCGGCGACATCGGCCGGGAAGTGGCCAAGCGGGCGCGGGCCTTCGGGCTGCGGGTCCTGGCCTACGATCCCTTCGTCAGCCAGGCCGTCGCCGATGCCCACGAAGTAAGCATGGTCAGCCTGGAGAAACTGCTGGCCCAGGCGGACTACGTGTCGGTGCACGCCCCGCTGACCAAGCAGACCCATCACCTGCTGAGCGAGCGGGAATTCGGCCTGATGAAGCCGACGGCCTTCCTGCTAAACACCGCCCGCGGCCCGGTCGTCGACGAGGCGGCGCTAGTCAAAGCCCTGCGAGAGGGACGGATTGCCGGTGCCGCCCTCGACGTCTTCGAAAATGAACCGATCGACAAGCAGAACCCGCTGCTGGCGATGGCCAACGTCGTCGTCACCCCGCACATCGCGGGCTCGACGACGGAGTCGTACCAGGAAGTGACCAGGCGGCTGGGGCTGGCCGTGGGCACCGTGCTCGCCGGGGGCTGGCCCACGCGCGACCTCAACAATCCGGCCGTCAAGGATAATGCTCGCCCTCCGCGGGGGTAGCGGCTGACCGGGACACGTCCACCGCGGAGAGCGCAGAGGTGGAGATGGATTCCTCGCTACAGATGGGCGGAAGGCAGCTGCCGACGTTGTTCTCGCCTCTGCCGGTGGCTGCCCGGTG
>JAJZQK010000720.1 GCA_021847625.1 Chloroflexota bacterium | reverse complement strand
TCTGCGACTCGCCGAGGATATCGAACAGGCGATTTGTCACTTCCGCGGAGAGTCCCTCGCCAGCTAATTCGCGCTCGACGGCCTCGCGGCCTATCTTGTCGAGCTTGTCGATGGCGCGGTAGATGCAGCCCGCCTCGGCCGGGGGAACGCCGGCGTCGAGGACCAGCGCCGCGAGGATCTCGCGGTTGTTGATCTTGACGACGAAGCGGTCGAAGCCGAGGGAGTGCAAGGCGAGGTAGACGACGTTGACGACCTCGGCGTCCGCGAGCATGCTCTCCGTACCAACCGTGTCGACGTCGCATTGCCAGAACTCGCGATAGCGCCCCTTCTGAGGCCTCTCGGCCCGCCAGACAGGGGAGATCTGATAGCGCTTGAAGGGGCAGGTCAGCTCGGCGTGCATGGCTGCCACGCGCGCCAGGGGCACCGTCAAGTCGTAGCGCAGGGCGACCCTTCGCCCGCCTCGGTCCTCAAAACGATAGAGGAGCTTGTCGCCCTCCTCACCGAACTTGCCTTCCAGCGTCTCGGCATACTCGATGGCTGGGGTTTCCATCGGCTCGAAGCCGAACCTCTCGAAGATCGTGCGCAGCTGTCCGATGACGTACTGGCGCAAGATCATCCGTTCCGGTAGGAAATCACGCATGCCCCGGAGGACCTGGGGCTTTATCTTCTGTGGCACCGCCAATCACCTCGTTCCGGTCAAGTCTACCTGGGTCAACCGTCAACACAAAAGTGGGCTCCGCGCCCGGCGCGGAGACCATCGCTAGTATACGCCATCGCGGGCCCGGCAAGCAAGGCAACCTCCAATCGTCGGCATCGTTCTTGATGATAGGGTCGAGGAGGGCCAGTCGAGACCACGAACCCGGGCCCGGTTGGCGGGGTCCTTCGGTCGCCGGTAGCTTACCTGCTCAGAAGGCTCGTCTGGTCGCCCGCTATGGCAGACTATCGGGGGCAATTATGGGAAGGCTCGGACGCATTGGCAGGCTCGCATTGGTGTGCGCTCTTCTCATCATTCTCGTGGCCGGCAGCGTTGGATTCTATGTCGTTCAGCGCACTTCCCCGCAGAGGGAGGGCACGCAGACAGTGCCTGGCCTGAACGAGCCCGTCACGATCCTCCGAGACGCGGCCGGTATCCCTCACATCTACGCTTCAGACTACCACGATCTCTTTTTCGCCCAGGGCTATGTCACGGCGCAGGACAGGCTCTGGCAGATGGATATGAACCGGCGCACCGCCTGGGGCCGACTCTCCGAGGTGCTTGGCGAGGCCGGCCTGGAGGCGGACCTCCTCTTCCGGAGCATGGGGTTGGGGCGGGTGGCACAGGCCGAAGAGCAGGCGCTCGACGGCGAAACGCGGGCGATCCTGCAGGCCTACGCCGACGGCGTCAACGCTTACGTCGCGCACTTGGGCGGTGTTCTGCCGCTGGAGTTCACGGTTCTGCGGGTTGACTTCGAGCCCTGGCGGCCGGTAGATTCCTTGGCTTGGGGCAAGATGATGGCCTGGGAGCTGAGCACGAACTGGGCCACCGAGCTGCGCCGGGCCGCCCTGGTTGCCAAGCTTGGTCCCCAGCGGACTGCCGAACTTATGCCCAGCGTCCCGCCGGGGGTTGTGCCCCAAGTGCCGGCAGGACTGGATCTGTCGACCCTGGGACTGTCTGCCTTGAGAAGGTTGGACAACGTAACGGAGCTCGTTCGGCCTTCCTCGCAGGGCCTGGAGAGTAACAACTGGGTCGTTTCCGGGTCACGGACGGACACGGGTCTGCCCTACCTTGCCAATGATCCCCATCTCGGCATTCAGATTCCGGCTATCTGGTACGAGGTGCACCTGGTCGGCGCCGACGTCGACGTCGCTGGCCTGTCCATGCCGGGGAGCCCGGGCGTCATCGTCGGCCACAACCGGCACATCGCCTGGGGGGTGACCAACACCGGGGCCGACGTGCAGGACCTGTACGTCGAGCGGGCCAATCCTGACAATCGCGGCCAGTTCCTCTACGAGGGGGCCTGGGAAGGCGCCCAGATCGTTCGCGAAACGATTGCCGTCAGGGGCCGGTCGGCGCCGGTCGAGCTGGACATACCCTATACCAGGCACGGCCCAATCATCAACGCCGACGCTCCTGACGAGCCTCCCCTGGCCCTACGGTGGACCGCCCTCGAGCCTTCGTCGCTGCCCCGCAGCGTGATAGGCATTAACAGGGCGAGCAATTGGCAGGAGTTCAGGACTTCCCTCGGCGACTTCAGCTCCCCCTCGCAGAACTTCGTCTACGCCGATACGGACGGCAACATTGGCTACCAGATGAGCGGATCGATCCCGGTGCGGTCGCAGGGCGATGGCCTGCTGCCCGTTCCCGGCTGGACGGGCGAATACGAATGGGATGGCCATGTCCCATTTTCCGCCCTGCCGTCCAAGTACAACCCGCCAGAGGGGCTGCTCTTCACGGCGAATGACCGCGTGGTGGGTGACGACTACCCGTATCTGATTACCTGCGAGTGGGCGCCCGGCTTCAGGGCCGAGCGCATCAAGGCGATGCTTGCGGGCCGCGGCAACCTCTCCCTGCAGGACATGCGCGCGGTCCAACTGGACATCTACTCCTCTTTCGCCGAGCGGCTCGT
>JAJZQK010000029.1 GCA_021847625.1 Chloroflexota bacterium | reverse complement strand
GCCTTGAGCGCCGGATTCAAGAGCCAGGAGATGATTTGCTGGTTGAAACCGAAGCACAGTCCGAACCCCAGCACCACCGCCGCCCCGCTCTTGAGGATGCGCCAGCGGAGCTCGGCCAGGTGCTCGACCAGGGTCATCTCCCCGGGGGGAGGCGCAGGTCGCACCTGCAGGGTGCGTTCGTTTGTGTAGGTCACGAGACCGGGAGGTGCGCCTTTTATGCGGCGGACGTGCCGCTGCGAGGTATAGTCGACGGCCACTTTGTTCTCTCCCCGGGCACCGCTGTAGTAGGCCGCGTAGGCAGCCGCTTCCTGAATGGCTTGCTCGGAAACCGCCCCCCCTCGTGCCTTGACGAGGACATGGGCGCCGGGAACCCCCCGGGCGTGGACCCAGGTGTCGCCTCCTACACCCAGTTCGAACGTGACCCGTTCATTCTGCCTGGCGCTGCGGCCGATCAGGATCTCGAAGCCATCCTTCGAGTTCACCGCCTTCAGCAGCGGCACTGCCGGCGGCCGCCGCTTCTTCTTGCCCGCGGCCGGATCCTTCGTAAGCCCCGCTGCGATCAACTCCTGGCGCACCAGGTCGATCTCCGCCGGCCGGTAGGCGTTATCCAGATCGGTCATCGCCTGCTCTACAAACGCTAGATCCGCCTCCGCCCGTTCGAGCAGCTGCGGCACTTCGACGGCGGCCGCCTTTGCCTTCTGGTACTCGCGGAAGTACCTGTGCGCATTTTCCACCGCCGTGAGTTGGGGATCGAGCTCAATCTGCTCCCCGTCCGCGTCGAACTGCCCCTGTCCCGGTGCGATCTGGGTACTGTAGGCAAGCAGCAGCTCGCCAAATCGGCGCAACCTGTCAGTCCCCCTAGGATCAGGCAGGGCGGCCCTGAGCGATTCCCGTCTACGCGTCGCCCGGTCACGGAGCGAATCGATTGTCCGCCGCAGCGTCGCTTTGCCCGTCTCCCCCCTTCGTGTGGGCACCGTGTAGTTGGCGTAGTATTCGTCCAGCGCCGCGCTGATGGAATCGACGGCCATCCGGTCGGGGAATTGCCTTAGCTCGTAGGCCGCAAAAGCGGCGGCAGCGCCCGCCTCCCTAGCCAGGCACGGGGCCCAGCGGCAGGCGTCCACGTCGGCGACGAGCTCGGCCGTGCTCTGCTCCACCGCCTGCCACGACACACCATCCACGGTGCTGGCAATACTGCCCGTGGCTCGGAAGGCAATCTCACGCGCCACCAGCGGACTGAAGCCGGCCAGGGCATCGACCAAGGCCTTCGAGAGGGCCGTACCGGGCCGCGCCCCGGCGCAGAGCTGCTGCAGCTCGCCGCGGGCCAGGCGGCTCGGGTTGGCCTTAGTTTGGGGCGGCGGCGGAATGTATGGCTGGCGGGGGAGGACCGTCCGGTAGCGGCTCATCTCCGGTCGCACGCGCTTGACGCTCTCCATCACCCTGCCGTCCCCATTCACTAGCACTATGTTGCTATGTCTGCCCATTACCTCTATAATAAGCCTGCAGTTTTGCAGGGTGCCCTCGTCGTCACGTTTCTCGATCTGGAGCGACAGTACTCGCTCCCACGGTGTCTGCTCAACGCCAGCCAAGCGTCCATCCCGCACGTACTTGCGCATCAACAGAAGCAGGGGCGATACTTCGTCGGAGGTACGCGCCAGGCGTTGGGGCGATATGTATACCCGAGCCCGCTGGGGGTCCGCGCTCGCGAGCAGCCAGCGCTTGGCACCTCTCGCGTATATCTCGAGGGCAACCGTCAGGTCGGCCGGCAGGATCACTCGTTCCACCCTGCCCCCGACGAGAAGGGTTTGCACTTCGTCGCGGACAGCGGCGATCGTTATGGCATCAAAATACAATTGCGCTTCACCTCTGCGGGAAGTATAACATAGCATAATTGGCGACCCGCAGCTAGGCGACGAGGTCTTCCAGTGGCAGTCGAGTTAGTTCACATCGGCTTTGGCAACATCGTGGCGCTCAACCGGGCCCTAGCGATAATGAGCCCGGATTCGGCGCCCATCAAACGCCTCATTCAAGAAGCACGTGACCGGAACACGCTGATCGACTTAACCTACGGCCGCAAGACGAAGTCCGTCATCGTCCTGGACAGCGGCCATTTGGTCCTCGCCGCCCTCCAGCCGGAGACGATTGCGAGCCGCGTCGCAACCCGCCAGGAGCACGCGTCAAATGACTGACGAAGCCGCTCGCCAGGGCCTGCTCATCGTGCTGTCCGGGCCGTCCGGGGTGGGCAAGGACACCGTCATCGTCCGGCTGAAAGAGAAGCACGTCTCGCTGCACTACACGGTGACGGTGACCACCCGGGCCAAGCGCTGCGGCGAGGTCCACGGGGTCAACTACTTCTTCGTGACCCCCGACGAATTCGCCCACCTGCGCCGGGAAGGCGAGTTGCTGGAATCGGCCGTCGTGCACGGCAACAACTACGGCACGCCGCGCGGCCAGGTGCGCGAGGCGCTTGCCGCCGGGAAGGACGTACTCCTCAAGGTGGACGTCCAGGGGGCGGCCCAGATCAAGGAGAGGGTGCCCGACGCCGTGTTCATCTTCCTCGCGCCTCCCAGCCTCGCCGAACTCTTCGAGCGCCTGAAGGCGCGCGGCACGGAGTCGGAATCCGAGCTGACCCTCCGCTTCGGCAACGCGCACCGCGAGATGGCAGACCTGGGCAAGTATGATTATGTCGTCGTCAATCACCGGGACTGCCTCGACGAAACCGTCGAGAAGGTCGCGTCGATCATCACGGCGGAGCACTGCCGGGTCAAGCCCAGGCACGTCGAGGTCTAAGGTACGGAGCGGGTGCGATACGCGGATGTTGCCGTCACTTGCGGTACGGGCCGCCACGCGGGGGCCTTCTCCTATAGTGTTCCGGCAGCACTTGCCCTGAACGTTGGCCAGGTCGTCTGGGTGCCTTTCGGCCGTCGCATCGTCCAGGGCGTCGTCCTCAAACTCGCCGACGAGGCCCCCGCCATTCCCACCAAGGACGTGCTATCAGCGCAGGAGGGCCCGCCGGCCTTGACGCCGGCCCAGGTAGCCCTGGCGCAATGGCTTAGCCGGCAGTACCTCTGCTCGCTTGCCGCCGCGGTGACCCAGCTTCTGCCCGCCGAGCTGCGCCAGACGGGGAGCGCCCTCTATAGTCTCTCCGAGCAATCGCCAGAGCACACTCTCCCACCACGCGCCGCCGCGTTGGTCGCGGCGCTCGCCGCCAGGCCCCGGGAAGGCAAGGACCTCGCCCGCATCGTCCCTGGCCGCGAGGGCGCGCGCGAGCTCCGCCGCCTGGTTGAGCAGGGCGTCGTCAGTCAATCGTGGGTTCTCCAACGGTCGAAGGTGCGGCCCAAGCTAGAGCGGACAATCTGCCTTACCTTGGACGATTCCACCCTTCCGGCGACGCTCGCCACCCTAGCCCACGCCCCCAAACAGGAGGCGACCTTGCGCTGGCTAGCCGATAAGGCTCCCTCTGGAACCATCCTGCCGCTCGCCGAGGTGCGCGCCGCCACCGGCATCGGCACCGCCACCCTGGGTTCGCTCGCGAGGTGCGGCTACGTCGAGGTCGGCGAGCGCGAGGTGCAGCGCAGCCCCCTTGCCTGTCTGGACGTGAAGTCCTACCCGCTGCCGGCGCTCACGGCGCGGCAGCGCGAGGCGCTGGCCCCCATCGTCACGGCCCTCGGCCGCGCCGAACACACGGTCTTCCTCCTGCACGGGGTCACGGGCAGCGGCAAGGGTGAGGTGTACCTCCACGCCTTGACAGAGGCGGTACGGCTTGGCCGCCAAGCCATCGTGCTCGTGCCCGAGATTGCCCTCACCCCCCAGACGATCCAGCGATTCAGCGGTCATTTCCCGGGCCGGGTGGCGGTGCTGCACAGCCGCCTCTCCCCCGGCGAACATTATGACGAGTGGCGACGCATCCGCGACGGCCAGGCCGACATCGTCATCGGCTCCCGCTCCGCCATCTTCGCGCCCGCCCGCCGCCTCGGCCTCGTCGTCGTCGACGAGGAGCACGAATGGTCATACAAGCAAACCGAGAAGGACCCTCGCTACCACGCGCGGGACGTGGCAATCCAGCTCGGCAAGCTGGTGGGGGCAGTTGTGCTGCTCGGCAGCGCCACCCCCGACGTCGCCACCTACTACCAGGCCCACGACCGCAAGGTGTACAAGTTGCTGCAACTGGCAGAACGCGTGCAGGGGGGTTATCGGTCGGCAAGCACAGCGACGGCGGAAGAGGAGGGGTCGAGGCCAGGAGCGCTCGGTGAAAGAAACGTCAGGGTGGCCCCAGCCCCACCGCCGACGATCCCGATGCCCAAAGTGCAGATAGTCGACCTGCGCCGCGAGCCACGCGCGGGCGTGAACCGGATATTCAGTCGGCCCCTTCTCCGCGGCATGGCGGAGGTGCTGGCGCAGGGCGGCCAGACGATCCTCTTCCTCAACCGGCGGGGAACGGCGACGTTCGTCATCTGCCGCGAGTGCGGGTACGTGGCGCGCTGCCCGCGGTGCGACGTGCCCCTGGTCTACCACTCCGACAGCAATCAGCTAGTCTGCCATCACTGCAACCGGGCCTTCCCTCCACCAGGTACCTGTCCCGTCTGCTGGAGTTCTCGGATCAAGCTGCTCGGGCTGGGCACGCAACGGGTCGAGGCCGAGGTGCAGCGCCTCTTCCCCAAGGCCAGAGTCGTTCGCTGGGATCGCGATACGACGAAGGGCAAGTCCGCTCACCAGCGGATCCTCGAGCAGTTCCAGCGCCACGAGGCCGACGTGCTGGTGGGCACGCAGATGGTCGCCAAGGGCCTGGACCTGCCGCAGGTCTCCTTGGTTGGCGTCATACTGGCCGATAGCGCCCTGCAACTGCCCGACTTCCGGGCGGCGGAGCGCACTTTCCAGCTCCTTACCCAGGTGAGCGGCCGGGCAGGCCGCGGGCTGCGGCCGGGCAAGGTGGTGATCCAGACCTTCAATCCCGGCCACTACTGCGTGAGGGCCGCCAGCCAACACAGCTACGCAGCATTCTACGATCACGAGTTGCCCTTCCGCTCGACCCATCGCTATCCTCCCTTCGTGGACCTGGCGCGGCTGGTCTATGGGCACAGCAACGAGGCCCGTTGTCGCACGGAGGCCGAGAGACTGGCCACGTTCTTGCGGCAGGAGATAGAACGACGAGGGTTGCCCAACCTCGAGGTGATCGGCCCGGCACCCGCGTTCCGCTCCCGATTGCGGGGGCACTTTCGCTGGCACCTCCTGGTCAGGGGCGGCGAGCTACACGTCCTTCTGGCAGGGCTTCTGCTTCCGCCCGGCTGGATACTCGACGTAGATCCGATAAGTTTGCTATGAGAGGTTCCGAATATGGCAGTGCTTCAGGTATTGAAGGCAGAGCATCCCGTCCTGCGGCAGAAGGCGAAGCGCATCGGGCGGATTGACGCTTCAACGCAGAAGATTATCGACGACATGGTAGAGACGATGTACGCCGTGAACGGCCTTGGCCTGGCCGCACCCCAAGTCGGCGTTCCCCTCCGGCTGGCCGTTATCCAGGTGCCGGCTGAATACGAAGAACCGCACGCGGGCGAGCTCCTGGTCCTCATTAACCCCGAAATCGTCAAGGCGGAGGACGCCCAGGAAACGGACGAGGCCTGCCTCTCGCTGCCGGGATACAGTGGGAACATAGTGCGCAGCCAGAGGGTGACCTTCAAGGCCCTTGACCGGCACGGCAAGTCCTACAAGATCAAGGCCGAGGGAATGCTCGCCCAGGCCGTGCAGCACGAGCTGGACCACCTCAACGGCGTTCTCTACTACGACCACTTGGAGAGCCCGGCACTCTTGCGCAAGGTCACGCCACCGCGGGCCAGCGAGTCCGACTCAACACCCGTCGAGCCAGACTAGCCTACAGGCATACAGCCATGCTATACTTGGTGAACCACGAAGGAGGTGAGGAGCATGCCCGTTTGCCCGGAGTGTGAAGCAGAGGTCGAGTTGGATAACCCGATTAAGGGAGAGATAGTACAGTGCCCGGATTGCGGCGCCGAGCTCGAGGTCGTGAGCGCCGATCCCGTGGAGCTGGCTCTGGCCCCGGAAGAGGAAGAGGACTGGGGCGAGTAGGCTACAAGATACAGTTAAGGCGACGATGCCCTAGCTGGTCCACCGGCGAGGGCATTGTTTTGTGTCATAAATACGTGCTCGTGAGGTAGAGCGAATGAAAATCGGCGTCCTAGTATCACGCATCAGGGTGGAGGAGAAGCTCCTTTTCGAGGAGATGGACCGCCGAGGCGTGAAGTACGATCTCATCGACGACCGCGAAATCGTCTTCGATTTGCACGAGCGGCCGCTGGAAGGATACGACGTTATCCTGGAACGGTGCATCAACCATTCGCGCGCCGTCTACGCCTTGAAGGCATTGGAGAACTGGGGAATCAAGTGCGTCAACCGCTATGAGGTTGCCGAGAACTGCGGCAACAAGCTGCTGACCACCCTCGCCCTCATCCGCGAAGGCGTGCCCTGCCCGCGGACCAAGCTTGCCTTCACCACCGATGCCGCCGTCCGCGCCATCGAGGAGATGGGCTATCCGGTCGTGCTCAAGCCGGCCATCGGCTCCTGGGGGCGCCTGCTCTCGAAGGTCAACGACCGCGAGGCCGCCGAGGCCATTCTCGAACATAAGGAGGTCCTCGGCAGCTACCACCACTCGATCTTCTACATCCAGGACTACATCGACAAGCCCCAGCGCGACATCCGGGCCTTCGTCGTCGGCAACGAGACGATCTGCGCCATCTACCGGACCTCCAAGCACTGGATCACCAATACGGCGCGCGGTGGTCAGGCTACCAACTGCCCCGTGACGCCGGAGTTGAACGATCTTTCGGTGCGGGCCGCCAAGGCGGTCGGCGGCGGCGTATTGGCGGTGGACTTGCTTGAGAGCGACGAAGGGCTGCTGGTGAACGAAGTCAACTACACGATGGAGTTCCGCAACAGCATCGCCCCGACGGGCGTTAATATACCGGCCAAGGTCGTCGACTACATCCTCCAGGAGGCCAGACGATGAAAGTATCCGTCGTCGGCGCCTCCGGATATGCCGGGGGCGAACTCGTTCGCCTGCTTTTGTCTCACCCCGAGGTAACCATTGGCCAGGTTACGTCAGAGAGCAACGCCGGCAAATACGTGCACAGCGTGCATCCGAATCTGCGCAAGCGCACCGACCTCAAGTTCGTCAGCGCCCAGGATCTCCAGCCGTGTGCTGTGCTGTTTATGTCGCTGCCGCACGGCACCTCGATGCACCGCGTCCAAGAGTACATGTCGATCGCCGACAAGATCATCGACCTCAGCGCCGATTTCCGCCTCCGCGACCCCGCGGACTACCCCAAGTGGTACGGCGAACGGCACTCGAATCCCGAGCTGCTATCCCAGTTCGTCTACGGCATCCCGGAGCTGCACCGCGCTGAGATCGTGGGGGCCCGCCTGATCACCGGCGCCGGGTGCCTGGCGACGACCACCATCTTGGGCCTGAAGCCGCTGTTCAAGCACGGGCTCGTCGACCCCTCGCGCGTGATCGTGGAAGTCAAGGTCGGGTCCTCGGCGGCCGGGGCCAAGGCCTCGGCTTCCTCGCACCACCCCGAGCGCTCGGGGGCCGTTCGCTCCTTCCAGCCGACGATGCACCGCCACACCGCCGAAGTCATCCAAGAACTGACCTTCGACGGCCAACGGCCCGCGGTCTATTTCTCGGCGACGTCTGTCGAGCTCGTGCGCGGCGCCTTGGCGACAGCTCACGTCTTCCTGAAGGAAGATTTGGCCGAGAAGGACATCTGGCGGGCCTACCGCCAGGAGTACGGCAACGAGCCGTTCATGCGCATCGTCAAGGATCGTAGCGGCATTTACAGATACCCCGAGCCGAAGATCTTGGCCGGCACCAACTTCTGCGACGTCGGCTTCGAGCGCGACGCCGGCAGTAATCGGGTGGTCGTGATCGCCGCCCTCGACAACCTCGTGAAGGGCGCCGCCGGCAACGGCGTGCAGGCGATGAACGTCGCCTACGGGTTCGAGGAAACGCTGGGGTTAGAGTTCGTCGGCCTGCACCCAATCTAGGATCCACGGGAAGAGGGATTGCATAGATGATCGTAGTAAAAGTGGGGGGAGGCAAGGGCATTGACCTCGAGGCCTTCTGCCGGGATTTAGCATCCGTCATGAAGGCCCGCGGGGACGTCGTCCTCGTGCACGGCGGCTCACACGAGACCAACGTGCTTTCCGAGCGCTTGGGCAAACCGCCGCGGTTCGTCACCTCGCTCTCGGGCGTGGAAAGCCGCTACACGGACCGGGAGACGCTGGAGATCTTCACGATGGTGTACATCGGCAAGGTGAACAAGTACATCGTGGAGCAGCTGCAGCGGCACGGCATCAACGCGATCGGACTCTCGGGCATCGACGGCCGGCTCCTCGAAGGATCGCGCAAGCCCTTCATCAAGGTCATCGAAGACGGCAAACGCAAGGTCCTCCGAGACGACTACACGGGCAAGGTCGAGCGCGTGAACGTGGACCTCGTCCGGCTCTTGCACGACAACGGCTACACGCTGGTCGTCGCTCCCCCGGCCATCAGCTACGAGAGCGAGTCGATCAACGTCGACGGCGACCGGGCGGCGGCCGTTCTCGCGGCAGCCCTCAACGCCGAGAAACTGGTCATTCTCTCGAACGTCCCCGGCCTCCTCCGTGACGTGAGTGACGAAGCGTCCCTTATCCGGGAGATCCCTCGCAACCAGATTGAAAGGTTCGCCGACTACGCCAAAGGGCGCATGAAGAAGAAGGTGATGGGCGCCGCCGAAGCCCTCGACGCGGGCGTCCGCCAGGTTGTATTCGCCGATGCGCGGATCGACTACGCTGTGCAGCAGGCGCTAGAGGGCAAGGGAACGGTGATAGGATGAACTACCGCGAAATTGAGGATCGCTATTCCACAGGCGTCTACTTCAAACGGGACGTGGTGATCGTCCGCGGCGAGGGCGCCCTGCTCTGGGACGAGGACGGCAGGCGTTATGTCGACTGTGTCGGCGGGCACGGCAGCGCCAACGTGGGTCACTGCAACCCCGACGTGGTGCGGGCCGTGACCGAGCAGATGCGCACGCTTACCACCTGCACCGAGGTCTTCTACAACGACGCCCGCGCTCGCCTGCTGCAGAAGCTCGCCAGCATCACGCCCCCGGGGCTCGACCGCATCTTCCTCTGCAATTCGGGCGCCGAAGCGGTGGAAGCCGGCTTGAAGTTCGCCCGGATGGCAACCGGCCGCCAGGAGATCGTCGCCTGCATGCGGGGGTTCCACGGGCGGACGATGGGTGCGCTCAGCGCCACCTGGGACAGCAAGTACCGGGAGCCGTTCCGGCCCCTCGTCCCCGAGTTCAAGCACATCCCCTACGACAACCCGGCCGCTATGCGAGAAGCGGTTACTGAGAAGACCGCCGCCGTGATTGTGGAGGTCGTCCAGGGCGAAGGCGGGGTGCGACCAGGCAGCGCCGCCTTCTTCGCGGAGCTGCAGCAGATGTGCCTGGAGACGGGGGCGCTGCTCATCGTGGACGAGATTCAGACCGGCTTCGGGCGCACGGGGACGATGTTCGCCTCCGAGCAGTTCGGGCTGGCCCCCGACATCATGTGCCTGGCCAAGTCGATTGCCGGCGGCCTGCCGATGGGTGCTATCGCCGTGGGGCCCCGCATCAAGAACGTCGTCAAGCTGGCCCACGGCTCGACGTTTGGGGGCAATCCCGTCACCTCCGCCGCCGCCGTGGCCACCATCCAGTACATCCAGGACCACGATCTGCCCGCGCGCGCCAAAGAGCTCGGGGCGGAGTTCCTCGACCGCTTGCGCGAGATAGACAGTCCGCTAATTAGGGAAGTCCGCGGCCTGGGCCTTATGATCGGCCTCGACCTGCGTCAGAAGTCCACCCCTTACCTGAAGGCCCTGATGGATAGGGGCGTGATGGCCCTGCCGGCGGGGGCGACGGTAATCCGCTTCCTGCCGCCGCTCGTGATCGAACGGGACGACCTCGCGATGGTCGCGGAGACGGTTGCCGAGGTCCTGGCCGGATGATCGACGAGGTATCTCTCCTGCGGGAGATGCTGGAGATCTACAGCCCGTTCGGCCACGAGAGGGCGCTGGCAACCTATCTGTGCAAGCGCATGGCCGAGGCCGGGATGCAGGCTCACGTCGACGAGGTCGGCAACGCCGTCGGTGAGATTGGCGAGGGCGACCGCGAGATCATCCTTATGGGCCACATCGACACCGTGGAAGGGGTCGTCCCCGTCCGGCTGGAAGGCGACTTCCTCTCCGGGCGGGGGGCCGTCGACGCCAAGGGCCCCATGGCTACCTTCGTCGTCGCCGCCACGCGCGCCCGCCCGCGGAACCTCCGCGTGACGGTCATCGGCGCCGTGGAGGAGGAAGGCGCCTCCTCGCGCGGCGCCCGCCACGTCCTCGGGCGGCCGCGCCCCGACTTCGCCGTTATCGGCGAGCCGAGTGGATGGACAGGCATCACCCTGGGCTACAAGGGGCGCTTCTGGATCAACTACTCCCGTGAACAGGCCACCGCCCATTCCGCCGGCCCGGGCCGTTCGGTTGCCGAGGAAGCCATCGATTTCTGGAACGCCCTCAAGGCCGATACAGCCGTGCGCAACCGGGGTCGCAAGGCGTTCGACTCCGTCGACCTGTGGCTTCGCCGCCTCAACACGAGCGGAGACGGCCTCGCCGAGCGCGTGGAGATGACGGTCTCCGTGCGCGTCCCCCTCGACCTCGACGTCGCCGCCTTCAAGGAGAGGGTCCGAGAGTTCGCCGGGGACGCCTCCTGCACTTTCGCCAACGAGGACCCTCCCTACCGGGCCGGGAAGAGTACGCCTCTGGTGCGCGCCTTCCTGGGCGCGATCAGGGAAACGGGAGGCGAGCCAAGGTTCAAGTTGAAGACCGGCACGGCGGACATGAACGTGGTCGGGCCGGTGTGGAACTGCCCGATAGTGGCCTACGGTCCGGGCGACTCCACCCTCGACCACACGCCCAACGAGCACATATCCCTCGCCGAGTACCGGCGGGGCATCGCCGTCCTCGTGCGCGTCCTGGAGAGCCTCTAGGGGCGTCGCCCACCTTACGGCCGAACAATCAGCGGCAGATAGACTTTCCCGATGCTGCCCCAGGCGGACACCGTTCCGTCGGTCGCACTGAGCGCGACGCGAGGCGAGAAGACCTCGGAGGCCCCGCTATTTGATTTGGGCAATGCGGAATAGCGGCTAGCCATTCCGTCCCGGGTGTGGTTGACCCTGGCACGCCGAATGTCCCAAGTAGTCCGGCCTTATCCTTGCTGCACGGCCGGCCGGTGAGACGCTCCAGCTGGCCCCTCGGCGTCATTCCCGCGGAAGCGGGAATCCATCCGGTGGGCGGCAAACCGGAGACTGGATCCCCGCTTGCGCGGGAATGACGCGCCCTGTATTGGGAGGATGCCCATGACTGGCACTGGATCCCCGCTTGCGCGGGGATGACAGGAGCGCCGGCAGGGGCTCCGTTGGCCCTTCCGCTAGCGAGCACCCGGGCAGCAACGGCTACGTCGGTCTATTTAGAAGAGAGGGGGGGCTCCCCGCGGGCAGCTCCCCCAACAGATGAGGCTACGCGAGCACGGTTTGTGCTGCTACTTGTGTCGGCGCCAGCCTGCCAAAGCCGCCAGGCTGAGGCCTGCCAGGGCAAGGCCGTTGGCAAACACGAAGCTCAGAGGCAGAGCGGTGTCCGCCAGGGAACCAGCGCCCGCTGCCGGCAGCACTTCGACCCTCGGCGTCGCCGCCAAAACCACAGGCGGCGTCGTGGGGGCCGCGGGGGGCGTCTCCGCTAGGACGACCGCCGCGATAGTTGGCGTCGCCGTCGCCGCTGGCCCGCTCGGCGCAGGCGTGTTCGTGGGCGTCGGACCCTGTGGCCCTGGACCCGGGGTGTTGGTCGGCGTGGCCGTGGCCGCTGGCCCTGGACCCGGGGTGTTGGTCGGCGTAGGCGTCGGCGTCGGACCTTGTGGAGTCTGAGTATTGGTTGGCGTAGGCGTCGGCGTGGGCGTCTCCCCACCTGGAGTGGGCGTGGACGTCGGCGTCTCCGTGCACACCGGCGTGGGCGTCTCCCCACCTGGTGTGGGCGTGCAGGTGGGCGTTTCCGTTGCAGTCGGTGTCGGCGTTGCCTGCCGCTGGTCGAGGAACTTCAGCTCCGCCGTGCCGGGGGTGAGTTGCACCTTGATGCAGTCTGACCCCACCTGTTCCTGGTTGGTGCCGCCCGATGAGCCCCCGGCCCCCGCGTCCGGACGCGGCTCAACGAAGAGGGGTACCCGCTCCTGCCCTTTGTAGGCGAAGGGAATCTCGCAGACGGTGTAGGTGCCCACGTCCAGAGCTCCACCCTCGGCTCGACCTTGGCTGCCGTTACCCGTGTTGCCCTGGCCTTGGGCATTCTCGTTAAGGGTAACCGTGATTGTCTGCACGACCTCACCGCCAGCCGTACTTCCCTGATGAACCTCAAAGTCGACCATGTAATCGTCTAGGCTCGTGTCGCGGCCGTTGCAGGTATCCTGCTGGCCTATTTGATCACAAATGAACTTGAACACGGCGATGTTCCCATGCTCGCTCGGCGTATCGCCAGGCGAATCCGTGGGCGTGCCATTCTTCTGGACGCCAACCTCCACCTCTTGCGCGGCCACCGTCGAGCCACCCGACCACCCGACTACCCAAACTGCCAGCCCTACCAACATCACGATGGTGAGCCCGCTCAGGACGACTGCCAGCGTTCTGCTTCTACGTACCATAAAAGGACCTCCCTTGGTTTCGATTACCCGCCAGAAAGGCGACCGGAGTCGCGCCTCGGACCGCGCTAGGTGGCGCGGCCCCCATGCCCTCACTGTCTAGGACGGCGTCGGTTGTCTGGTCGTATTCGCACCTCCCTCTTTGACGAGAATCGCGCGCACCACCCAGCGATCGGCGTACTCTCGTAAGGTCCGGTCGAACTCACCGCCGCACGTTATTAGGGTGATCGACGGCACGTTGGTAGGCCCGGCGATGTCTTCCACTGGGGCGGACGAGGCATCGTAGGACTGCTTCCAAATGACCCGGAAGCGGTAGACTGCCCCATCGGCCGCCGTGACCGTGATGACGTCGCCGGGATGCAAGTCGTATAGGAAGTAGAAGGCGCCCCTGACCGGCCGCCCCGACACCAACCAGTCCACGTGCCCGGTGAGAATAGCGTTCCCTGCCGCCCCGGGCGGCGGACCGTACCAGCCCACCTCGTACTCCGTCCGCGGAGTCTGCATCACGCCGTCCGCCGTCACCCCTACATGGATGACCGGCGCATCCAGGCTGATTTCGGGGGCGCTAATCTTCACTGGGTCGGCGACCATCGGCGTGGGCGTCGCCGACGGCGTCGGCGATGGCTCTGCCCTCTGGGTTGGCGAGGCCGTGGCGAGCGGCACGACGGTGGCACTGGCCGTGGGTGTCGGCGTATTTGTCGCGATTGCCTCGCTCGCCGGCCTGGACGAGGCCGGCTGATCAACACCGACCGAGGGCTCGATGGGCGGCGCCGGAGCGCCGCTCTCCTTGCCGCCTGGGACCAGCGGCAACAGAACGTCCTGCATCCAGGGCACCAGGTGGCGGTCCATCAGGGGGCCGAGGGGACCGGGTAAGGCGCCGGGATTCCCGGTCGCGAGCAGCCCCAGGTCCAGCACAATCGCCAGACCGAAGACGCCAAGGCCCGCCCTTTGCAGCCAATTCCGCCCGGATACCGTTGTCAGCCTCACGCGCTGTCCTCACCACCAGAGTAGTCGGCGGCCTCGAGAGCCACCACGGGCTCCCTTGCCTGTGGCTCGCCATAGCAGCTTTCTGCTTGCAAACCAGGCAGACCATTGTGCACAGTGCCAACCAGAGGTGGGTTCCTGAGAGGTAAAGCAATATCCGTACCACCGAAAGGGCCAGGCCTATTCTCCTACCAGCACGGCCGGAACCTTAACCTGATCTCAACCGTTCCTTTACCGATGAGTCGGCCGATCTACCGTATGCCCGCACCGGGTGATCGCCGGCATAGGTAAGCGCGTCGTGCTGCAAATCGGGTCGCCGAACCGAGGGGAGGAAGAGCGGGGGAGGAGGAGCGCCGTGGGCACGAAGAAGGGCCGCGGACAACCCCACGGGCGGATTGTCCGCGGCCCGCAATGCTAACGCGGTGAGATCGCCTATCGGGCGACTACGCCTCGAGAATGGCGTGGATGGCCGCCATGCCGGCATCCTCGACCGTCGGGATGCCCGTCACTTTGGCGGCACGCTCGGATAGCGAAACGATGTCCGAGCGGTCCAGCAGGTCGAGGCGGA
>JAJZQK010000719.1 GCA_021847625.1 Chloroflexota bacterium | reverse complement strand
GCACGGGCCGGGGGGGCAGGCGCTGGTCGAGTTTGCCCTCATCTTGCCCCTCATCGTCCTCCTGACGGCGGGGCTGATAGACGGGGCGCGGGCGATCCTCCTTTACAACACCGTCTCCAACGCCGCCCGCGAAGGGGCCCGCTTCGGCATCGTCCTCTCCGATCCGACGTGGGGCGACCCGACGCTTAGCAAGAACGGCAACCAGGCGAAGGAGTACACGCCCGCGAACGTGGCTACCGTCCTGGCGGACGGCGAGGACAGGACCATAGTCGATAGGGTGATGCGGTGCAGCCTGGCGTTGGACCCGGCCGCCACGACGATAGACGTCGACCACGGCGAACTGCGATCCTCCTGGCCCGCGGTTGTGAGTGTGAAGGTGACCTACCGCTTCACGCCCATCGTCCTGTGGGCGCTGGGACAGGACGGCTTCGATCTTGAGGGCGCTAGCGAGATGATCATCGAAGCCGCCGGCTAATTGGTGGTGATTTGCGTTTGGGAGGCGTAGGATGTTTGGTAAGAGAAGGGACTTGATCGCGGCGGAACGCGGGCAGGTGCTGGTGATCTTTGCCCTGGCCGTCACCGTGCTACTAGGGGCGGTGGCGCTGGCGGTGGACGCCGGGCAGACCTATGCCACCAAGCGCCACCTCCAGAACGTGGCCGACCAGGCGGCGCTGGTGGGCGGCCAGAGCCTCAACGGTGGTGATCCTGAAGGAGACGCCATCGCCAACGCCCAGTTGAACGACCCCAGCCTTGCCGTTTACGATCCGGCGAACCCCGACGCTGACTGCGTGCGGGCGAGCATACCGCCGACGGCGGGCCCCTTTGCGGGCCAAGCCGGCTACCTGGAGGTAATCACGCACAAGCGCCAGCCGACGGCGTTCGCCAGGGTCTTCGGCCAGGGTCGGGCCGTAGTCACCGCCCGCGCCGTGGTGAGAACGCAAGGCCTCCCCGGGAATGGAGTGATCATCGCTCTGTCGCACAGGATAAGCCCCCCCGCTCTGACGATTGACGGCACGGCCGCGGTGACGATCAACGGCGATCTTTGGTCAAACGGCCTCATTAAGTCGAACTCCTCAAGCACTGATATCGAGTTGAACGGGACGGCGGTTACCGTTGGCGGCCTGAGCCCCGCTGACCTCTTCCCGGCGGACCAGACGATCAACTACGAAGGCTGGTTGCCGGATCCGTTGGCGGGAACGACACCGCCGTGCTCGGGAGATTGCAGCGGTTACGCCCCGGAAGGATATACTGATACATTCCTCTCAGGTTGGACGACGTACCATCCCGGACGCTTCGATAGCATAACCGTGGGCCCGAGCGAGAAGGCGAGGTTCTTGCCCGGGGTCTACGTGACCACGAAGAGCCAGGGCGTCAGCATAAAGGGCGTGGCAATTGGCACGGACCAGGACCCCGGTGATCCGCTGACCTGGGATCTCGGCAACCCGGACAGCCCTTACAATACTCCGCCCGCGGATGGCAGCTTCAAGTGGGGGCCGGTATCCTTCTATCTGGCGAACACCGGCGCCACTTTCACTGTCAACAGCAGTGCCACGGCAAGGTTCCAGGCCGACGACATCTACTTCAAGAACATCGTGGTCTGGTCGCTTGGAGACAACCCCAAGGGCATCGAAATAGAAGGTGGGGCGAACGCCGCCTTCGTCGGCACGCTTTACGCCCCGGCCGGGGACATCAAGGTCGCCGGCGGGACGGTGGTGCCGACCGTGCGCGGACAGATCATCGGCGATACCATCTCGGTCGGCGGTAGCACGGGCGTCGTGGTCGAGTATGTCGAGAATGCCGCGGCGGACTGGCAGAAGGTCGTGCTGGTGGAGTGACCGTCCGGTTCTCTCCTTGTGCTACCTGATCTCGCGGGCCGGCTATCTGCAGTTGGCCCGCTTTTCCTTTTCCTTAACCCCCCTCACCCCATGTTCTCCCCGCCTGCATGACCAACTTCCCATTGCTCACCTATCGGTAGAGCCCCTACACTCATGCCGATTGCGAGTACTGATGTCCTATAAGGGGCGGACGGCGCTGTCCGCCCCGACGGGTTATCGGTCGCGGGTTAGCAGGCCCGCGGGTAGCACGGCGTGTTGTAGGTTGGCCGCTGTTTGCAGGGGATTGCGGAGTTAGGGCTATGCGGAGGGAAGAAGGAAGGTCAAGCGATAGGCGCCGTCGTGGCAGCCGGGGGCAGTCGGTTGTCGAGCTGGCCTTGCTGCTGCCGATCGTGACGATGCTCGTCCTGGGCACGATCGACCTGGGCCGCGCCTACTACTTCTACGCGGCGGTGGCGAACGCGACGCGCGTGGGCGCGCAGTACGCCCTCGACCCGCAGATCGGCGCCGCCGCCGGGGGGCAGACGGAGATCAAGCGGGCGATCATCGACGAGGCCTCGCCCTACGTGCCGCTGACGGAGGACCGCATCACCTTCACCACCGCCAGTTGGACGAGCGACTACGACCTGACGGTGCGGGTGACCTACGACTTCCATTTCCTGACGCCGGGGGCGGCCAGCCTCTGGGGCGACCCGCTGACGATGACCTACCAGTCGACGGTGAGGTTTGAGTAGATGAGGCATTGCTGGCATAGCCTTCTTAGTACCACGGCTGCCTG
>JAJZQK010000718.1 GCA_021847625.1 Chloroflexota bacterium | reverse complement strand
CGTGTGGCCGGGAGTATGGATCACGTCGAGTTCGAGGCCCCGCCCCAGGTCCAGCTTGTCCCCGTCCTTCAGCCAGCGGTCCACGACGGGCGAGGGGCCGATGTTCCTGTCGAGAGTGGCCCGCCGGTCGGCGAGCATGTCTTCCCGTCCGATCATCTTGAAGAGGTGGCTGATGTCGAACTCGCTCGTCAGGAACCCGTCCGGCACGTCCGTGAAGGGCCGGTCGGCCTCGTGGACCAGCACCTTGACCTTGGCGGAGGCCTTGCGGACGGCTGCATTGCCGCCGAGGTGGTCGTGGTGAGCGTGGGTATTGATGATAAGGTCGATATCGCCGAGCTTGAGATCGAGCGAGCGCAGGGCCGGTTCGATGAACCGCGGCACGGAAGCGGCGACGCAAGTGTCCACAAGGGCGACCTGATCGCCCAACAAGAGGTAAACGTGCGCTTCGGACTGATCGAAGGCGGCGGTGACACGATAGACCTGTGGATGCACCTGTTCGATCATGTCGATTGTTCCCATGGTTCTCCTCCCAGACCTATTGTAGTAGACGAAGCGCCTGAACAGTCTCTACAGAATGAACCAGACGCCCAGGATCGTCAGTGCCGCGCCCCCGGCGGTGCGCCAGGTGGCCTTCTCTCCCAGGAGCAGCGCGGAGAGGGCGAGGCCGAACAGCGGCGCCGTCGCCGCCAGCAGGGAGGCCTTGGCCGCCCCGATTGCCTGCACGGCGTAGAGCCAGAGGGGTGGCGCCCCGGCGCTGAAGACGACGCCGACGAGGAGCAGGAGAGCGAGAAAGCGGCGATCCAGCTTCCGCCACTCCACACGTTCGCGGCGCGTTCCGGCGAGCAGAAATAGGAAGATCGCGCCAAGCACCAAGCGGAGCAGGCCGGCTGCCAGCAAATCCACGGAGGGTACCTGCATCGCCACCCTGTCGAGGACGACGGAGACGCCCCAGAAGATGGCGGCGAGACCGGCCAGCAACAGTCCCTTGCTACCTTCCCCCAGCGAACGCACCCTGGGCGACGGCACGTCCAGCACTCTCGCCTTGGCCACTAGGTAGCCGCCACCCAGGATGAAGAGAGTGCCGAGCGCCAGCCGCCAGCTCATGGTTTCGCCGAGCAGGGCCACGGCCAGGAGCACCGATACGAGGGGGTAGCAGTTGGAGAGGGGCATGGCCCGGGATACCCCGATCAGTTGTGAGCTGCGGAAATACAGCATATCGCCGAGCGGATAGGCCACCGCCGTGGAGAGGCCGAGCCAGACGATCGTGTGCATCGGCAGGCCGGCGAACCCCTGGAAGCCGCTGGTCAGCCCCACCGCCACGGCGACCGCCAGAGAGGCGATCAGGCAGCGGGCGGCGTTGAGCCAGAACAGACTCACCCGGCTGGCGCCGTAGCGCATGAAAACGGTTGTCGAGGCGAAGAAAAGGCCCCAGCCCAGGGCCGCGAGTTCGCCCATCCTAGTTGCCCCTCGCCTACCCTTCCGTGGATGATGCCGCGTGGACGGCTTCGATTATGCTGGCCGGCTCGGGGAAGCCGCCGTCCTGATACATGGAATGCACGAGCTTGCCGTCGACGGAAACCTCGAACGACCCCTCGAACCAGGGGATGAGCACGAGCGAAGAGACCTCGTGCTGGCAGCCCACCATGACGGCCCGGGCGACCTCTAGCGTCTGCGGTTCATAGCCGCACTCGGCGCAATAGGTGATCGTGATCTTGACCGGCCGTTTGGCCATTTCCTCCTCCCCCTGCTTCCCCCGGTTCCTCAGCGTGTCAGCTGTTCGGCGATTATGCGTAGCTGGTGCACGGCCTGGGCCGCGCCGAAGGGGGCGATGTCGTCGCGGACCTGAGCCATCACTTGTGAAAGCTTGGCGCGCACGTCCTCCGGCAGTTGGTCCACCGGCGCGCCCGGGGCGCCGAACTCGGGGTGCTTGGCGTACAACTCCTCCTGCTTCTGCATGCGCAGTTGGGTCACCGTCGCCGGGCGCTCTATGAACCTGCCCACCTCGTTGAACCGCTCGTCGAAGAAGACGAAGACCGGGATGGACCGGAACTGACCCTGGTTGAGGTATTGGTCCATGATGTCGAGGTTCTGGTCGCGCAGGAAGACGCGCACATTGAGCTTGCCGCTCTCCTTGACCAGACGGCCGAGGATGGGCAGGTAGGCGATGACGTCCCCGCACCAATCCTCGGCGAGGACCAGCACGTCGAGGGGCTTGGGCAGCCGCTTGAACGCCTCGACGTCGGCCGGCGTGAGGGGGGCCTTCTGCTCGTTGGCCTCGAAGCGCTCCTGGTTGCGCGTCATCTGGGCCTTGTACTGGTCGTAGGTCAGCCCGCTCTGGAAACGCTCGCGTGTGATTGCCATAGTCTGCTCCTCCGGATAGTAGTCGGAATTCGGCGCTGCCCCCGGCCGCTCGCTTTGCCTAGCCACCCTATTTGCGCCCTCAAACTCAGCATACCATAGAGCTTGCACCAACGCCTGTCAACAAGCCAAGACGGCGGCTGAAAGACGAGCCTGGCGGCTTGTTGACAGGCCCACGGGTCAATGCTAGGCTCATTGTTAGGCCGCCTTGGCACCAGCGGGCCAAGGCAGGCAACTCCTTTTGGGGCAATGACCGGG
>JAJZQK010000717.1 GCA_021847625.1 Chloroflexota bacterium | reverse complement strand
CGGCGGGTCGACGTGGTGCAGGGTGAGGTCGGGCCGGGCCAGGTAGTCCATGGGGATGCGATAGTTGAAGGCGTAGAGATAGATTGGCGGATTGCCGAGAACGTCGCGCAGCATCCGTAGGTTGTTCACCCCTTGCTGGCTGTACAGCAGCGGGATGCCATAGGGGCGCTGCGGCCCCAGCTGGACGGTGTTGTCCAGGAAGGCCCCGAACAGCCCGACCTGCGAGACCATCATGTAGAGCAGGACCGCCCCCACCAGGGCACCGCCCAGCCAGCGCCGCTCCACCCGCGGGAGGGCAAGCCCTCCATCCAGCGTTTGCCCCTGCCGTTCCGGCCTGGCCAGCCCACCGGATTCGCTAGCAAGCCCACTGCCAAGCCCCCCGCCAAGCTCCCTCTCCCTTTCAGGGAGAGGGTAGGGGTGAGGGTTCGTCTCGTCGCCGGCCAGACCGGACGGGCGGCAGTGGACAAGCCCCTGCCCTACGGGCTGCAACGGCGCCTCTCCTCGGACACGCTGAGCAGGCGGCGCGGCGTCGGTGGACGCGGCCAGCGGCAACGGCGACTTACCTCGGACGTGTAGGGCAGGCCCTTGTGGCCTGCCGCCCGGGCCGGCGTCGAGCCGGCCCCTCACCCCAACGCTCTCCCCAAAGGGGCGAGGGGAACCAGAGGGTAGAGCGAGCGCGGGCGCACGCCGGGCGACGAACTCGCCGGCACGGGCGAGGGCCAGGCCGAGGAGGACGAACTGCCCCGGGTAGACGCCGACGAAGTAATAGGGCCACAAGTCGATAGAGTGGCGCAGCGTGACGACGACCGGCAGCGACAACCAAAGCAACGGCAGCGCGTACTTCTCCCAGCCTTCGCCCTCCTGCCGCCGTCCCCGCCGCCAGGCCACCAGCTGCCAGACGCAGATGCCCAGGCCGAGTAGCAACAGGGCCGTGGCCACGGCATTCCCGACGGTGAGGTCCGGCAGCGACCAGTCGCCGCGGAAGGTGAAGCCCAGGACGGAGGGGTAGCCCGCGGCCGACGCCATGGCCAGGACATAGCCCAGCGACTCGAGGCCGAAGTGGGAGGCCGCCGCCCCGGAGACCCCCAGGTAGACCTTGAAGCTCGCGAACCCCCGCTGCGCCTCATAGTACAGGTAAGGCGAGGCGGCAAGGAGGGCTAGGCTTACCCCCAGCAGCAACGGTCGCCACCCCAACCGGCGCCAGAAGACGACGACCACCATAAGCAGCAGGGGGGCGAAGACAACGGCCTGGGGATGAACCAGGAACATCACCGCCAGCCCCAGGCAGGCGAGCGATAGATGGTAACGGCGGCGGTCGACGACCGCCCCGTAGACGGCCGCGAAGAACAGCAGCGAGAAGAGCGGCAGCAGGTTGGGCGTGTAGATCTTCCGCGCGTGCTGGAGCGCCCAGGGGTTGACGGCGAACAGGGCGGCAGCGATCAGGCCGGCGGTGCGCCCGTAGTACTTGCTCGTGAAGAAGTAGGTGCCGACGACGGCGACCCCCTGGAGCAGGCCGACGAAGCCCGAGGCGACGACCGGGTCGGCCGAGAAGAGGGCCGGAATGGCCAGCAGGTAGATCTCCACCGGCCCCTGGGCCGAGCCCACGGAGGTGAGGATGCCGGCGAGCGGGAAGTCACCGTTGAGGACGAAGTCGCGGGCGCGGTTGAGCACCCAGGCCTGGTCGGCGCTGAACTCCGCGTATTGCAGCCTGTCCCAGCGCAAGGCGAGGGCGAGGCCGGCGATGGCGGCGAGCGCGAGGTAGGGGAGCAGCCGGGCCAGCCACGTCCCGCCCGCCGTACCCCTCTTCCCGGCGGCAGCCCCGGCCAATCCCTCTCCCGCCCGCAAAGCCTTCCCTTTGATAGCACGCTCCATTGATTCGAAACTACCGGCCTTACCGGACCGCGGTGGACAAGCCCCATGCTACAACTCGGTTGGCCGGCAAATTAGACTATGCTCTAGCGCACCGTCACCTTGCCGAGCACCGCGTAGTCCCCCGCGCCCTGGGCGCCGGATACCGGCAGCCGCTCCAAGGACGGGTACTTGTAGACGATGGCCCGCAGCTCGTAGGTGCCCGGGGGCAGGTCGGCCGGCAGGGGTAGCGTCCGCGGGTCGGCGACGATCTCGCCGGCCACCCATTGGCTCGTCGGATAGTGGCCGTCGAGGGGCGGGTTGTCGGCCTGGGCCGCCAGCTTCCCCTGGCCATCCATAAGCTGCAAGGAGACGACGTAGTCCTCGGGCAACTTGGCAAGCCCCCGCCAGAAGAGGGTCGGTCGCAATGGCTGGCCCGCCGTCGCCTGCTCGTTCAGGTCGACGCCCACTAGGGAGAGGCTGTCGCCGTAGCGCACATCTGTCTCAAGACCGATGGTGGATTCGGTCACCAGCGGCGGCCCCACGTCCACCTCGCCCAGGTCGGCGAGTGGATTCACGGCCCCGTCAGCGCGGAGGATGGGCTTGCCGTCGGACTCGCGGACGACGTGCACCTCCAGCCTGCCCCTGCCTAGCGGCACATACGGGGGCACGATGAGTTCGGGATGGTCGGTGATGACGTCGCCCGGCAGCCACCCCGCGGGCGGGAGCACGTCGCGGGCCGGCATCGTCTGCGCCGCGAGGTAGGCGT
>JAJZQK010000716.1 GCA_021847625.1 Chloroflexota bacterium | reverse complement strand
CCGCGTCTGGCTTCAGCTTCTACGCCCTGCCGGTCGGGCCCTCGCTCGACTTCTTCGGCTTTGGCTGGAACTGCTTCTTCAACCCGCAGACTTCGACGCCGCAGTACTTTTCTAACGAGCCAGCCTACTGGATGGGCTGGGTTCCTGCTGGCGTATGGAACGGCTCGTCGATGACG
Organism: Chloroflexota bacterium; assembly: GCA_021847625.1. Next base: position 2,445 of record JAJZQK010000716.1, on the reverse strand, counting down.
TCGGCGCTGTTCTTGCGGATGGGGCCGGGCGGAGCGAACACGGCGAAAACCGACCTCTTCCCCACTTCGGGCGACAACGGACCGGCGATCGCCTTCACTCCCGACGGCCGTATGTTCCTCGGCAACGTCGCTGGCGGCTTCTTCACCGACGACGGCTCGGGCGCGAAGGTCCAGATCTTTGGCGGCTTGTCCGCGCACGGCGACGTGTCAGGCAATCGAGTCCTGGCCGGGACGGCCGACGACAAGACCGGGGCCACGGTCCAGGCCAAGGCGATCAGCGAGGCCGGGCAGCTCCTGGCCAACCGCTACCTCGGGCTCTCGGCCCAGGCCGCAGACTCAGCCAAGCTCGGGGGCCAGGCGGCCTCGAGCTACCTCACCCAATCTGCTGCAGCCTCGACCTACGCCCCGGCGACCGTCTCCCAGCAGAGCTCGGGCGGCGGTGGCGCCCTCACCTCGGGCCAGAGCGGCAACACTTTGAGCGACAATCTCTGGGCCCCGGTCGCCGGGACCTACCTCGTCAACTGGACCATCCTGCTGAGCTCGCCCAACGGCGCAATGAGCATCTCCACCTACCTGATGACCAGCCCGGCGGGCGGATCGAGCTACAACCAGCTCAGCACCAAGGCCCTGGTGGCGGCCACCGCCTCGCTCTTCAACACGGTCGTGTCGGGCTCGTACATCGCCAAGCTCGGAAAGGGCGATCTCCTCTACATCGCTGGCGACAACACCGGCGGCGAGACGATCGACATCACGGGCGCCTACATCTCGGCCATCCGGATTGCGTGATCGCTCATGCCGCTGCTCAACTTCGACTTTGCCGGCCCATATGCCCCGGATCAGGCCGCCACCTGGCAGTTCTCAGATGCCACCTGGAAGGACGAGAACGGAAACCCGGTCGACATGACCGGCTACACGGCCAAGATGCAGATCCGGGCCGATCACTCGCCCGCGAGTTCCCCCTACGACGTGCTCACCACGGGCGACGGAACGATCGCGCTAGGCGCAAACGGCGTCCTCTCGATCAACGTGCCGGCAGCGCGCACGGTCCGGTACAGCTGGGGCGTTGGCTACTACGACTTCAAGGTGACATCCCCGACGGGCATCGTCACCACCCTGCTGGCCGGCCGCGTGATGCCGAACCAGGCAGCAACCTATCCGTCATGAGGATCCCAGCGAAGGCCTTCCGGTCCGAGGGGCGCGGCGAGCGATCGGACGGCGGGCGTGAGTAGCGGATACATCGTCATCCAGAGCCGGCCGCAGTCCATCGTCATCTCGGGCAACGGGGCCGCCGCGCCGGAAAAGGGCCGCGTCGACCTGAGCCAGCAGTCGGTGACCGCGGGCGTGGACTTCGGACAGACCCAGGATCTTGGCAATCCGCTGGCCGCCACGCTCTACATCTGGCTGAACGGCCTGCCGCTGCCCCAGCAGGCCAAGGTGACCGTCTACGCGAGCCCGACCGGAGCGAACTGGTACCCGGTCTTCGCCTTCGAGTGGGATGCCACGCAACCCGGCCAGCCCGGCGACGTCGTGCAGATTCCACCGGCAGCGATGTACAAGGCCAGCAGCGACACCAGTTGGGCCGGGTCGGCGAGCGCTCCGGCCATCCAGCTCGAGATTCAGGTTTCCTACGGCGGTGCGCCGTGACCCTCGCCCCTCGACCATTCCTGACGTCCAGAGGTAACCGATGATCGTCTCGCAGAACGGCACCATCGTCAGCGGCGGGACCGGCGGCACGCCGGCCTCGTATTCGCTCATCCTGGCGCCTTCTGCCACGCCGGTCGTCGTCGAGAACCCGCTGGGCTACCAGCCTTCATCCGTCGCCTTCGTGGACGCTGGGGGGATCCCGCACGAAGTCGACTGGACCTGCGACACGGCCTTTCCGTTCGCCGTCCACCTGGCAGCCATCATCGAGGCCGGCACGCTCACCATCCGCTGATCCTTTCCGACACCGCCTCTGGCGACCGCTCAACATTCCGGGGCCACGGCGCCGCGCTGCGGCGGCCCAATCTTGACCGTGCGCCGCGGAGATGCAGGCACGCACGCGGACCACTCTGGAACGCTCACCCCCCAAAAGACCCTCACCTGCCGCAGTTGCGGCCAATCGCGCCCCTGGCGCAGGAGGATTTCCCATGGCCCGAACCTTCGACACCGACATCCTGGTCCTGTCTCCCGCCCCCACCCAGGCCGGGCACGTCACCCGCAAGGACTACGTGGACGGCCAGATCGCCAAGATGCTGCCGCTGGCAGGCGGCACGTTGACCGGAGCTCTCAACCTCGCAGCCGATCCCACCGCCGGCCTCCAGGCCGCGACCAAGCAGTACGTCGACAACGTCAGCCAGGGCCTCCAGGCGAAGAACTCCGTCCAGACGGTAGCCGACGCGGCCCTGCCCGCCTATACCTTCGCGAACAACGTGCTCACCGCGACGGCCAATGGCGCCCAGATCG
>JAJZQK010000715.1 GCA_021847625.1 Chloroflexota bacterium | reverse complement strand
AGGAATCCACCGGGGCGCCGATCGTCTCCTCATTGGAGGTCGTGCGACTGGGCACCACCCCCGAGGGGACGCCGGTCTATATGGACAAGAACGCCGCCGAGGCCGACGGGGTCATCGTCGTGGCGCGTGTGAAGCCGCACACCGACTTCGAGGGGCCGCTGGAGAGCGGGCTGATGAAGATGATGACCATCGGCCTGGGCAAGCACAAGGGGGCCCTCGCCGCCCATAGGGCCGCGATGACCTTCGGTTTCCAGACGGCGATCCCCAGCGTCGCCCGCGTGACGCTCAAGGAAGGGCCGATCATCGGCGGCCTCGCCCTGGTCGAGAATGCCTACGACCAGACGGCCAAGATCGAGGCCGTGCGGCGCGAGGAGTTCGAGGAGAGGGAGACGGAGCTCCTCGCTCTTTCCAAGCGTCTCATCGCCCGCCTGCCCTACGACAAGATGGACATCCTACTCGTGGACGAGTCCGGCAAAGACATCACCGGCGCGGGGATGGACCCAAACGTCGTCGGCCGGATTATGAACCGGGCCTCCGAGGAGCCGGCTCTTCCCCAGATTACCCGCATCATCTTGCGCGACCTGACGGAGGCGACGCACGGCAACGCCACAGGCATGGGCAAGGCAGACTTCACCACGCGCCGGCTCTTCAACAAGATCGACTACACCAGCACCTACATCAACTGCGTCACCGGCGGGGCGCCGGAAGCGGCCCGCATCCCGATGATCTGCGATCACGACAAGCAGGCCCTGATCTACGCCATGACCACCATCGGCGACCTCATCGAGAAGACCATGAAGCTGGTCTGGATCAGGAACACGCTGGAGCTAGAGGATATGCTGATCTCGGAAGGGATGCTGGCGGAGACCAAGGTCCGGCCGGAGCTGGAGATCATCGGCGGCCCCTACGAGATGAAGTTCGACGGCGAGGGCTACCTGATCGACCACTATCCGCGCCGCAAGTCCGGCGCCCACTAGGATCACCCCAGGCGCCAATCGCATTCCTGACGGCGGGCCGACCGGCCCGCCGTTTTGTTGTCCTCAGAATTGGTCGGTATTATTGAATGCCAATTGGTTCTTGACAAGGCTCGAACCTAGGCGGAGAATGATTTTGGTGCGGTCCAATTTGCAGAGGGACCGCCCCGGATAGCCAGGAGAGAACCGTGGATCTCAACCTTACGCTCGATCGCCATAGCCCCCAGCCTCTCTATCGCCAGCTATACAACAGGCTGCGCGACCTCATCCAGAGCGGCGCTCTGCCCGCGGGCTCCCGCCTACCACCCGAGCGCCGCCTCGCGGCCAATCTGGGGGTCAATCGTAGCACCGTCATCAACGCCTATCACGAGCTGGAGGCCGACGCCCTAGTCAGGAGTCGTGTCGGTAGCGGCACCGTCGTGCAGGCCTCTGCCATCGGTAGCGGTGCCACGACCAGCCTGCCCTGGTGGCAGATCATGGTCGGCGTCCCGGCCGAGGCGGGCGAGGACCTGCTGGAGGAGCTCGCGCTGCTGGCCGCTCGCGAGGGTATCATCTCCTTCGCCCGGGGGGCACCCGATCAGGCCCTCTTCCCGGTGGAAGGCTTCCGCCTGGCGGTCGACGCCGTCCTTCGCCGCCACGGCCCCGAGGCGCTGGAGGACGCACCCGCCGAGGGGAATCGCGGCCTGCGGGAGATCATTGCCGGAAGGTTGGCCGGGGCGGGCATCGCCTCCACCGCCGACGACGTGCTCATCATCGGCGGCTCGCACGAGGGCCTCTACCTGCTCTCGCGCGTGCTGGTCGAGTCCGGCGACGCTGTCGTCGTGGAGGCGCCGACCTACCTGGGCGCCCTGCGCGTCTTCCGGGCCGCCGGGGCTCGCCTATTGGCAGTGCCGGTGGATGATAACGGTATGCGCGTCGACCTTCTGGAGAGCCTCCTCATGCGCCAGCGGCCCAAGCTCATTTACACGCTACCGACGTTCCATAATCCCACCGGCGTCACACTCGCCGGCGAGCGCCGCCGGCAGCTGCTCGCCCTGGCCGCGCGCTACCAGGTGGCCGTCGTCGAGGACGACCCCTACCGCTCGCTGCGCTACGAGGGGGAGGACCTGCCGAGCCTGAAGGCGCTGGACAAGAACGCGGGCGTTGCCTATCTGGGCACTTTCTCCAAGATTCTCTCGCCCGGCCTCAGGTTGGGCTGGCTCGTGGCCCCCCAACCCCTTCTGGCGCGGGTGGCCCGCCTCAAGCAGGTCGTCGACCTCCACACGGCGAGCCTCACCCAGTGGGCCGTGGCCGAGTTCTGCCGCGAAGGCAGGCTGGAACCGCACATCGACGTTCTCCGCGACGAGTACAGGCGCCGTCGCGACACCATGGCCGCCGCCCTGACCCGCCACTGGCCCGCCGAGGCAAGTTGGACGGTCCCGGCCGGGGGCTTCTACATCTGGGCCGAACTGCCGGCGGGCGTCGGCGCGCGGGCGCTATTGGCCGAGACCGCCCGCCAGGGCGTCGCCTTTCTGCCCGGCGGGGTCCTCTTTGTCGACGGACAAGGGACCAATACCGTGCGTCTTAACTTCAGCTCGTCTCCACCCGAGGCGATCGAAGAAGGTATCGCCCGCATGGGCCGGGCCATCAATCGGCTACGAGGCAGACGGGAGGGTCAC
>JAJZQK010000714.1 GCA_021847625.1 Chloroflexota bacterium | reverse complement strand
CAGCAGGGCCAGCAGCAGGGCGCCCACGATCGCCGGGCCGGTAGGGATGGCGGCGGGAACGGCATCCGCATCCTTGGGGGCCTTCGCCAGCTGAACGGCGCGCCAGTGAATGCCGACGCCGATCAGCGTTCCGAGGGCCGCCGCCACGTCGGCGGGAACGGTGACGTGGACCAGGCTGGCCAGCCACACCAGAATGACGACGAGGGCCGCCGCAGCGCCCCCGGAAGCCCCGGCGGTGCCGAGGGAAGTGGCGGTGTTCATCGGGTTCATCCTTCTTTGTGGGTTATTTCGCCAGCGCCGCAACGGCGTCCAGCACGCTTTCCGGCCCGTGGTCGGGCCAGCACAACAAATTGCCGCCCGACCATTGATCGCGCGGGATGACGTGGTAGTCTCCTTCATTCAGCCACAGCAACTCGGGCTGGTGGACGTAGTTCGTGCCGACCCACGGCCATGCCGCCCACGGGTCGCGGCCATGGACGACGGTGGTGATGTCGAGGTCGGCGTGCGCGTCCCAGAAGGACTGCGTCACCCACTTTGGGGGCTCCCAGGCGGTAATCCGACCAAGGCTTTCGCGGGGAATAAACAGGGGGGAGAGGATCGCCCTACCGGCGCCAAGGGAATGCCCCTCGACATCGATGGATGCGCTTCCGGCCAGCAGAGGCTGCGCCCAATCCCAAAGCGCCCCCAGGCCGTCCACAGGGCCGGCTGCGACGAAGAAACCGCCCACCAAACTCGGGGTCACGTCAGCATCCGCCGTGAGATCGCCGAAATGCTCGGCAATCGTTCCCTCGGACACCCGTGTCCCTGAGATGGTCAGACATGCCCGGCCACTCGGGTCGCTGTGGGCAATGGCCTGGTGACTGTCGTCGCACCAGCGCCCTAGCACGTCGCAGCCCAGCGCTGAGAACGCAGCGCGGGCTTTGGCGTCGTCCGGTTCGTAGACTGCCGCACACCTGCGGATCGACTGTAGCAGTCGAGAAAAAACGGGAGTCATCGTGTCAGCCTCCATGCGAACTGCGCCGCATCCGCCAGGCCCCACAGGATCGCGGCGAAGAATACAACGATGGCGAGGACGAGGATTACGGTTCCTGCCGCCTCACAGCGAGGACAGTCGGTCTTGACCGTCACGGCGCCGGTAAGGGCCAGGCCGACCGATGCCAACATCCCTGCCAAGGGCAGCGCGCCGCTCACGACGGCGCCTTGATCGAGAATTCGTCGCAGCGGTCCAGCCACCCGGCCAGGAACTTTTCCTGCGACGGGTTGCCTGTGGCGACCTTCTGGTAGAATGCCACCCGCTGGGCGAGGACAGAGGCGTAGAGAGCGTCGGCATTCCCGGCGTTGGCCGCCCCGGCGGTGACAGGACCGATGACGCCATCCACCGCCGACGGGGCGAATTGGAGGGCTCGCTGGAGTGCCTTCGTGGGGGGAACTTCTCCCGACGTAGCGCCCCAGTCTACCAGCAGGGCGCGGAGAGACATGTCCGTGATCTGGTCGAACCCTGGATGCCCGATCGGCGATGCCTGAGTACCAGCGAACCGGATGAACCGGCCGGCATAGATCGCTCGTGCAACACCCTCAGTGAGCGATGCCACCTCCTGCGCGCCGCATGGGTAACACAGCCACGCAGACAGCGTAGGAGTCGTGATACCGTATTTGGTTGCGCCTCCGCGGTCGCCTTCGATGTTGGTGAACTTCGCGCCACCCTCCCGGCGGATCACGTCGCTGATGATGTCGTCGTTGGTCATTTGAACGTCTCCATCAACCTAAGAATATGGGATAGGGCTGCGGCATGATCGAACAGGAATGACAAGCCCCAACCAATGCCGGTAGCGATGGCCGCCAACAGCGAAAACCCGCCGAAGGTCAGCCTGATGATCAGCTTCTTCAGTTCGCGGGTTGCTTCCGCTTGAATAGACACAGCGGCGACCTGCGCCGCTAGCCGCTCCGCCCCGGCCTCTTCTACTCGCCTGATCCCCTCGCGAATGCTTTCAAGCCGAGCGTCCGCAAGCTTCTCTTCCTCCTTCACATGCACGTCGAGGGAGTGCTCAACGTCCTGAATGGTGTCGCTAAGGCGGCTGTGGAATGACGACATGGCGTCTGTGAGTTTGGTGTCAAACTCGTCCATGCGCTGGTGCAGTCGACCAAGCACATCACGCTGCTGCTCAACCGATCGCCGAAGGCCCTTGACTTCCTCTTCCACGCGCACCATGCGCTCCCCCATTTCATTCCCAGCTTTGCGCCGGTCTTCTTGGCTGTGGCTTGCATCGGGGCGCCACTCTCCCCCTGCGCCAGTCTGCACCTTACCACACCACCGCTTGAACAGCCGCGACGGTGGTGGCAGCGGCCACCTCGGCGGCATCGGTGTATTTGGCCTGCAACTGTAGGCGCAGGGCATTGCGGATCACCATGTAACCTCCATAGAGCAAAGGGACGAGGCCAAGAACGCGGCCCAACATCGATCAAGTCCCCGCCGGATACGCCGGGATGGCCTGCAACACGGTGGACGCGGTATCGGAGCCGTTGACGATGGCGCGCAACGCCTGCCGGTAGGTCTGCCACGCGGCGGGCACCGCCACCGCCGCGCTGTAGCAGCGGACCACCACCGTATCCGACCGGGACAGCGCCGCCTAGATCG